>JAISQV010000126.1 GCA_031273985.1 Spirochaetaceae bacterium
CTAATACCATATTAAACCCAAGCGTTTACTATGTAAAGTAGTTCGAGCGCTTTACTAGGAAATATGCGCGGTTACAGCGCTGAATGCCTCGTTTAATAAGACGGGCGCATCCCCGGCCCGGGAGGGCCGGGGACCGGGCTATCCGGGGCTCCGCTCCGCTCCGGCCCCCGGCTTCGCCGGGGTCTGCCCTTCGGGCACCCCTCCTATCCCTTGCGCGGAAGAAGCCTCTACGCGAGGCCCGCACGGGCGCGGCGTTTTGTGCTATACTGCGAAACGGCATGAAACGCTTCGCAGCTCTGGCCTTGCTGCTCCCGGCGCTGATCCGGGCGGGCCCCGCCTTTACCCAGGACGCCCCGCCGGGCTCCCTCAGCCTCATTCCCCACCTGGTCTATGTGGGCGATCCGGCCCGGCTGGTGCTGGACCTGGGCCCGGATCCTTCCTCCGGGCCGGGGGAGGTGATTGACGATCCCCGCCTGCTCCCGGCGGCCCGGAATCTCGTTATCTCACGGGTAGAGCTGGAGCGGCGTCAGGGGCGATCCCGGCTTATCGTGGATTTTAGGGCCTATGCGCCGGGGCTCCTCGAATTCCCCCCCCTCAGGCTGGGGACCAGGGACTTTTCCGGCCTCAGGGCCAACATCGCCTCCATTCTGGACGCCGGGGGCTCCGATGCCGGAGACAACCGGGTCCTTTCCCCGCCGGCACCCCCCCTGGCCCCGCCGGGCGCCATGACCCTCATCTACGGCTTTGCCCTGGGCCTCCTCCTCCTTGTGGCCCTGATTGTGGCGGGACGGCGCAGCCTGCCCCTGCTTCGCCGCCTCCGGGAGCGGCGTCTCCGGCGGCGGAAGATTCGGGGCATGGGGCGGCTGATCCGGCAATTGACGGAGGCCCTCCGGGAGGGCGGGGCGGCGCTGCCCCTGCTGGAGCGCTTGAACCGGGAATTCCGGCTCTTCCTGACCTTCATCAGCGGGGAGAACTGCCTCAACATGGTCCCCGGTGATTTTGAGCCCCTGCCTGAGGGCCCCCAGCTCTGCCGCTTCTTTCGCCGCGCCGACAACCTCCGCTTCAGGGGCGGGGACCCGGCGGCCACGGAAGCCGCGGTAACGGAAGCTGTGGTAACAGCAGAACTCCTTGAGGAGGCGCGCCTGTTTCTGGAGGCCGCCGCCCGGGAGGAGCCTGCCACCCGAGAGGAGGCTCCTCCCGGGGAAAGCCCCGAAGCCCTTCCGCAGCGCGGGGCGGAGGGCTTCGCATGAGATTCGGTCTTGAGAATCCCGGGATTCTGCTCCTCGGGCCCCTCCTGGTCCTGGCCGGCCTCCGGGCCTCCCGTCATTTCAGGGAACTCCTCAGCCTGGAGGAACCCCTGGGGCCGCCGGGGGGAGTCCCCTTCAAGGCGCCCCCCGGAGCGGAGGCCCTCGTCAAGGCCCTGCGGGTCCTGGAGTACGCCGGGGTCATGCTCCTCGCGGCGGCGGCGGCGGGCCCCCGTCTGGTGACCCCGGAGCCGCTCTGGCTCGACAGCGGCGCGGAGATCATCTTCGTGCTGGACCTCAGCCCCAGCATGGCGGGCCTGGACATGGACGGGAAGAGCCGCTGCGACGCCGCCCGCAGCCTGGTGGCGGACTTCGCCCGCCGCCGCCCCTCGGACGCCATAGGCCTCATCGGTGTGGGAAGCGAGGCGGCCCTGCTCCTTCCTCCGACGGCGGACCGGGAAGCCCTCTACCGCTGCGTAGCGGCCCTGCGTATAGGAGAGCTGGGGGACGGCACCGCCCTGGGCCTGGGGCTGGCCTCGGCGGCCCTGCATCTCCGGGGCTCCACGGCCCCCCGCCGGGCGGCGGTACTGATCACCGACGGAGAGAACAATGCCGGGGCGGTGCACCCGGAAACCGCCGCCGGGGCCCTGCGGGACTCCGGGGCCTCCCTTTGGGTGGTGGGGCTTGGCTCTCCGGGGGACGTGCCCATAGACTACGTGGACCCCTTCAGCGGTATACGCCGCCGGGGCATCCTCGAATCCCGCTACGACCCGGAGGCCCTGCGGGCCATAGCCCGCAGGGGCGGGGGAACCTACCTCCCCGCCCCCTCGGCGGCTTCCTTCGAGGCGGCCCTGGACCGGGTGGACGAGGCGGAATTTACGGTGCGCCGCTCCGCCACGCTGAACCGGGAGCGGAGCCTCCGCGGCCCGGCCCTGCTTGCAGCCCTCTTCTGTATCCTGCTGGCCCGGTTCCTCCGGCGCGGACATGGGGGGGGCCTGTTGTGAGCTTCGAGCATCCCCGGCTGCTCCCGGCCCTGTTGCTCCTTCTCCCCCTGCTCCTGGGCGCCCTGATCCACTGGAGAAAGCGCCGGGCCCTCCTGGACCTTTTCCCCGGCGGCGGCGCGGGCCCGGACTCCGAAACGATACGCCGGCGTTACGCTCTCTCTACCGCGGCCTTTCTCGTCTCTCTTGCCTGTCTGATCCTTGCCCTGGCGGGACCCCGGCGGGGTTTCCGCTGGATCGAGGATTTCCGGCGGGGCTCCGGGCTCGTGCTGGCCCTGGACCTTTCCCTGAGCATGGATATTCGGGACGGCGGCGGTCCCTCCCGGCTGGAACGGGCCGTAGCCATAGGCCAGGCCCTGGTCCTGCAGCCCGTCGCCGGCGGGGAAACCCGGAGTTATGCCGCCGTCATCGGCAAGGGTTCCGCAGCGCCGGCCCTCCCCCTCACGGGGGATACGGAGGCGGTGTTGAACTTCCTTGAGGGTATCTCCACCGCCGCCATCACCGGGCGGGGCACGAATCTGGAACGCCTCGTCGACGCCGCGACAGGGGCCTACCCCCCCGGTTTCCCCGGAAGGCGGCGAATCCTCCTCTTTTCCGATGGCGAAGCCCTGGAGGGAAACCTCCCCGCGGCGCTGGACCGGGCGGCGGCGGCGGACATAGCGATCCTTGCCCTGGGCTTCGGCTCCGAGGCGGGATCGCCCCTCCCCGGAGGGGCGGGAGCCCTAATAAGCCGCCAGGAGCGGGCCGTTCTGGAAGACGCCGCCCGGCGCACCGGGGGGGTCTATATCGACGGCATGAGGGAAGACGCCGCCCGGCTCCTGGAGGAGGCCCTTTCCCGGCTGGACGCCGGAACCCTGAGGCGGGAAGGGGGACGGGCCCTGCGGCGGGAGGCCCGGCCCGTGGCCCCTGTCTTCATTCTGGCGGGCCTCGCCGCCTTCATCCTTTCAAAAGCGTGCGATCTGAGGAGGAAGCCCCGTGAGGCCCCCTGAGTCCGGCCCGCTCCGGGGCCTCCTGGCGGCCCTGATCCTCCCCCTCCTCGGTTCCTGTTCGGGGGTTCCGGGGAAACTCCGGGTCCTGGCGGGGAATCTTTTGGCGGGCCGGGAGCGCCGCGCCGAGGCCATAGTCAACTATATGGGGGCCCTGGACGATGACGAGGCGGCGCCCTATGCGGAGTACGGCCTGGCCCTGGTCTATCAGGCCATGCACGAGGATGATTCCGCCCTGGGGCGTTTCGCCGCGGCGGAGAAGGCCCTGGAGGACGGCGGCCACGCCGGGCTGCGCTACAGCATCCATTACAACCGGGGCATACTCCGCTTTGAGCAGGGAAACTATTCCGCGGCGGCGGCGGAATTCAGGAAGGCCCTGGAATACGAGCCGGGCCACAGGGCGGCCAAGCGGAATCTTGAGCTGAGCCTCCTCTCCCTGGAGAGGCAGGGCCGGGAAGATCCCGCGCCGGCTCCTCCCCGGACAGGCGGGGGGGAGGCGCTCTTTGACTATCTGCGCCGCCGGGAGACGGAACGATGGAGGAGTCAGGAATGGACAGGCGGAGAGCCCTTTTCAGGGCCGGATTACTGATTCTGCTGCTCTCCGCCGTCCCTGCCCGGAGCGGCGGGGAGGAGGGGGCCCTCTCCCTCCGGGTGGAGACGGATGCGGCGCCGCTCCGCATAGGGGAGATCTGGACCCTGACCATCTATGTGGATCACCCCGTCCCCGCGGAGGTGGCGATAGACCTTCCCGATCTTCCCCCCTACCTGAGCCTGGAGCGGCTGCGCGTGCTCCCCTGGACGGGGGAGGACGGATCGCGGGGCAGCAAGGTTGAGTGCGATCTGCTCCCACGCTACGGCGGGGAGGGGGAGATTCCCCCCCTGGGGATCCGCGCCCCCGGACGGCGGGGTTCCAGCCCCCCCATTTCCGCGGCGGTACGGGGCCTGGAAAGCCCCCGGCCCCCGGTACTCACCTGGATCCTGCCGCCGCTTCCGCCCCGCTCCGGCGAAGCCTTCGAGGTGTGGCTGGCCGGGGCTTCCGGGGAGGCGGATTACCGGCCCCTGCCGCCGCCCAACGCCCTTGTGGAGACCCTGCCCCCGGAGGGATTCCCGGCGGCCTCCTCCGGGGAAGGCCCCCAGGAGCGGCGGCCCCTGTTGGGGCTGAGGGTTACGCCCCTGGAGGGAAGCTCCGTCACGCTGGAGCCCTTCCCCCTCCGGCTTGAGGGCTGGACCCTGCAAAGCCCCAGGCTGGAACTGGCCCTGCTCCCCGCGCTTCCCCCGGCGGAGCCGCCGCGAGGGGCCGCCCCCGCCCCCTCGCTCCCTGCCCCGGCGGAGACTCCGCCTGAGGCCCCGTGGCCCCCGGAGGGCGGCATCCCGGGCGGCGCTGCGGGGCGGGCCCTCGAAAGGGGCCGCTCCCTCTGGGCGGCGGGGCGGCGGGCCGAGGCCCTGGCGCTGATCCGCGCCGCCGAGCGGGACCTTATTACCGGGCCCCGGCTGAGGCCCCTTCGCCGGGCTCTGGAGGCGGCCCTGGGCCTCGATGCCCCGGCGGACGAAGCCTGGCGGCCCCGTATTCTCCTCTTTGCCGGGGCCCTCACTGGAGCCCTGGCCGCGCTGATCCTGCTGGCAGGGGGGAGGGGGGCCGGGGGCGTAACTTTTTTCCGGTTCCGGGGTTATCGCATTATTGTCCTCCTATCGGTTATTATGACAGCAGGCTGTTTGTGGGGATCCTTCGCCCCGGCCCGCAGGCCCTACGGGGTGGCCCTGGCAACCTGGGCTCTGGCGGCCCCGGAGCGGGGAAGTTCCCCGGTCTTCAGCCTGCGGGAAGGCGAGCGGGTCCGGGTCCGCGCCGGGGCGGATTCCTGGGTATATGCCGAAACAGGCGGGGGAGACTCCGCTCCGGGGCAGAGGGGTTGGATACCCGCCGGGGACCTTATTCTTTATTAGCTGCGCCGCTTGGGGATGGCGGGTTGGGGGCCGGCCCCCGCGATTCCGCAGCGCAAGGGGGGGGCATGGATTTTGGGGATATACTCAATGCCTGGGACAAACAGAGCGGGAAAGGGCGCACCGGTAACAAGGCGCACGGACCCCTTGCGGAGTGGCTCTCGGAAAACGGAGTTTACGACAAGGACGCCGGGGATTCCGGGCCCGCCGAGAACAGGGAGGCCCGGCGCAGGCGGCTCCGGGCAAAGAAGCCCGATGATACGCTGGACCTTCACGGCCTGACCCAGGAGGAAGCCTGGACCCAACTGGAAAGCTTCTTTGCCGCGGCCCGGCGGGCGGATTTTGAGAAAGTGCTGATCATTCACGGAAAGGGGAATCATTCGGCGGGGGATGCGGTGCTCAAGGGGCTTGTCCGGCGTTACATCGAAGGCTGCCCCTTTGCGGGGGAAAGCGGCCCCGGCAACGCATCCCAGGGCGGCGCCGGCGCTACCTGGGTGTTTCTCAAGGTCCCCAGTCCGGCGCCGGAATCCCCCGAGACGGGGAGCGCTTAGCGTTCCCGGTAGATGATCCGGCCCCGGCTCAGGTCGTAAGGAGAGAGGGCTACACGCACACGGTCTCCGGGGACGATGCGAATGTAGTGTTTCCGCATTTTGCCCGAAAGGTGCGCCAGAATGAGGTGTCCGTTCTGGTTGTCAAGCTCCACCCGGAACATGGTATTGGGCAGCGCTTCACGGACAACCCCTTCCACTTCGATTGCTTCTTCTTTCGCCACAGATACTCCTGGGAACAGGTTACCGCCTTAGCGCGGGGCTGTCAATGAGTAGAGAGGAGTTGGAAGAGAAGAAGAGGGGGCGCATCCCCAGCGCTCCGCGCTGGGGACCGGGCTTTCACTCCAATCTTTTTTTGCCTTCGGCAAAAAAAGGATTTCCGTTCAATCCCTTGCGCGGGAGAAGGCCGGGGGGCGTTGCGGGGGCTGCGGCGCACCCCGCCTCCTCCTCCGTCCTCTGGACAGGCGGGGCCTTTCGTGCTTCAATGGGGCGTCTTGAGGAGGGCAGTATGCTGGCGGGACGGCACCTGATAGAGCCCGGCGATTTCAGTGTCGACGAGATGGACGAGCTTTTTTTGCTGGCCGAGCGCATCGAGACTGAGGAGGCGTACCTGCGGGACGCTTGCCGGGGCAGGCTGCTGGCGACGCTGTTCTTTGAGCCCTCCACCAGGACCCGGCTGAGTTTTGAGGCCGCCATGATGCGCCTCGGCGGTTCCTGCCTGGGCTTTGCCGAGCCGGGGTCGAGTTCGGCGGTGAAGGGGGAGAGCCTCGCGGACACGATACGCATGGCCGCCTCCTATGCGGACGCCATCGTCATGCGGAACCCCAAGGAGGGCGCGGCGCTGCTGGCCTCCCGCTACTCCGGCGTGCCCGTGATAAACGCGGGGGACGGCGGGCACCACCACCCCACCCAGACCCTGACGGACCTCCTCACCATAAAGCGGCTCCGGGGCAGGCCGGGCGCGAAGGCCCTCAGCGGCGCGGTGGAGGGGCTCACCGTGGGGTGCTGCGGGGACCTCAAGTTTGGCCGCACGGTGCACTCCCTGACCAAGGCCCTGTCGCGTTACCCCGGGCTGCGCTTCATCTTCATATCCCCGCCGGAACTGCGGGCGCCGGACTACATTACCCAGGGGGTCCTGGCGCGGGCGGGCGTTGAGTACCGGGAAACCGGCAGCCTGGAAGAGGTGCTGGGCGAGATCGACGTGCTCTACATGACCCGCGTACAGCGGGAGCGCTTCTTCAACGAGGAGGATTATATACGCCTCAAGGACAGCTACATTCTGGACGGTGAAAAAATGAGCCGGGCCAAGCGGGACATGATAGTGCTGCACCCCCTGCCCAGGGTCAACGAGATAGCCGTGGAGGTCGACGATGACGGGAGGGCCGCGTACTTCCGTCAGGCCAAGTACGGAATGTACGTGCGGATGGCGCTCCTGGCCTCGATTTTGGGGGTCCCCGGTTGCTGAACATAGCGCAGATAAAAAACGGCATCGTCATCGATCACATCCGGGCCGGACAGGGCATCAGGATTTTTAACTGGCTGGGCCTGCACAAGGCCCCCTACACGGTAGCTTTTGTGGTCAACGCCAATTCGCAGCGGATGGGCAAAAAAGACATCATCAAGATAGACAACACCCTCACTCTCAATTTTGACATTCTGAGCCTCATTGACCCCCACATCACGGTCAATATAATTGAAAACGGGGAAATTACCGAAAAGATAAAACTGCGGCTCCCCCGGCGGGTAGAAAATGTGCTGATATGCAAGAATCCCCGGTGCATCACGTCCACGGAATCCTACATTCCGCACATCTTCCACCTGGATAACCCGGAAACGCGGACCTACCGCTGCGAATACTGCGACGAGGTCCGTTCCGCGGTTGATTTCGGCTGAGCGGCATTCCTCAAGAAGGGGGGCCGTAACATATAAGAATTCAGCAAGAGGGGGGAAGTCTCCCCCCTGAGCCGGAGCCTCCTCCCCGCTTCGCGGGTCCGGGGTCTCCGGCTACCCCCCTCTGGAGAAGCCGCTTCGCGGCTTCTCCGGCAATGCCCCGCGGTTACTCCTGGAGTTTACGCGGAGC
>JAISQV010000130.1 GCA_031273985.1 Spirochaetaceae bacterium
CTGCGTGGCCGTGTAGGAGTGGATCGTGGTCATGAGGCCGGTCTCCAGCCCTATACCCTCCTTGAGGATCACGTGAACCAGGGGGGCCAGGCAGTTGGTGGTGCAGCTCGCGTTGGACAAAACATGATGCTTGGCAGGATCGTATTCTTCGTGATTCACCCCCATCACAAAGGTCTTGATGGGCTTTGATTCGTCGCCGGATTTGCCGGGGGCGGAGATGATAACCTTTTTGGCCCCCGCTGCAATGTGCCCGAAGGATTTCTCGTTGGTGTAGATACCTGTGCACTCCACCACATAATCTATGCCCAGTTCCTTCCAGGGGAGCTGTTCGGGACTGAGGCCCTTTCCGGAGAGGCATTTGACCTTGTGGCCGTTCACCACCAGCACATCCTCGCCTTCAACGCCGATCTCCGCCTTCATCTGACCCTGGGTGGAATCGTACTTTAACTGGTAGGCAAAATACTTTGCGTCCGTGGAAATATCAACCACCGCCACCACATCGATCTTGTCCTTTCCGAGAAGCCCCTGACCGACCAGAGCCTGGAACACGAGACGGCCTATGCGGCCAAAACCGTTAATTGCGACTTTCATCCTTTATAAAACCCCCAAAGTTGACGTTTAGGCCGCCCCAAACCCGCCAAGTCTTGGACCGTCCCATTATGATTAAACTATAATGTTCAAGAGAAAGGAAAACAAGCGTATTTGATGATCTTGCCCGGCGGCCTTGAAGCCGGGCGCGGTCCCGGGTTATGTTAGAGGTGCCGCATTATGGAATCTATCATTCTTGCATCGGGCTCCCTGCGCAGGCAGGGATACTTCAGGCTGCTGGGCCTTCCCTTCAGTGTCATGTCCCCCCAGATAGACGAAAGTTACGAGGGGATACTCCCGCCCCGGGAACTTGCCGGGGATTTGGCCGTGCGTAAGGTCCGGCGGGCCCTCGAGCTGATCCGGAACAGCCCTCCCTGGATTCTCGGCGCCGATACGCTGGTAGAGCTGGACGGGGAGGTTTTGGGGAAGCCTGGGGACCGCTCTCTGGCCGCCGCAATGCTGAAAAAGCTCCAAAACCGGGAGCACCGGGTGGTAACCGCCATGGCCCTTTACAACAGACGGACCCAAAACATAGACTGCCGTTCGGTATCAAGCTCCGTAACCTTCGCGCCCCTCGGGGACGGCGAAATCGAGTGGTACCTGGACACCGGCGAATGGCAGGGTGTGGCCGGCGCCTACCAGGCCCAGGGACTGGCGGCCTGCTTCATCGAGGCCATACACGGTTCCTACAGCGCCGTCGTGGGGCTTCCCCTGCACGAATGTTACGTCATGCTGAGGGAAAACGGCTACGAGTACGGAGCGAAACAGGAATGAGTCGCCGGTCTTCATGGCCCTGTCCTTTGTCAGGGCGGCACTGAACAAAGAAGCCCGCATCTTCGTAGAGCGCTTCGGACGGAAGGCAATGAAAAAACCCCAAAAAAATCGCTTCGATCTTACCCAGGGCAGTATCCTTGAAAAGATCACCTTCATGGCGCTGCCCATCATGGGTACGCAGCTCCTCCAGATGGCCTACAACCTGACGGATATGTTCTGGCTGGGCCGGGTGGGAAGCTTCGCCGTCGCAGCCAGCGGCGCTGCGGGAATGTATATGTGGCTCTCCATGGGCCTCCTCCTCATCGGGCGCATGGGCGCGGAAATAGGCGTGGCCCAGAGCCTGGGCAAGGGCGACCGGGAAGCGGCCCTGGATTTTTCACGGAATTCCCTCTTCCTCAACGGGATCCTCGGCTCCCTCTGCGCCCTGGCCTTCGCCCTTGCCGCGGAGCCCCTGGCGGCCTTCTTTCCCGTGGAGGAGAAGAGCATCCTTCACGAGGCGGCGGCCTACCTGCGCATCGTCAGCCTCGGTATCCTCCCCTCCTTCGTTACCGGGGTCATTGCGGGAACCTTCACCGCCTCGGGAAATTCCCGCAGCCCCTTCATTCTTTCCAGCGCGGGGTTACTGTGCAATGTTGTGCTGGACCCGGTCTTCATCCTGATCTTCCGCTGGGGCATACGCGGCGCCGCCTGGGCCACAGTGATATCGCAGGCCCTCGTCTGCGCCCTGATGCTGGGGGCCGTGAAACATTCCGGAAGCAGGCCCTTCGAGACCTACCGCTTCCGTTTCAGGCCGGAGCGGAAGAAGATCGCCCTGATACTGAAGTGGGCGCTTCCCATAGGCCTTGAGAGCATTCTCTTTTGCTTCCTCTCCATGCTCTGCGCCCGGATGGAGGCCCGCTTCGGGCCGGAGGCCATGGCGGCGGGTAAAATAGGCGCCCAGACAGAATCCCTCACCTGGCTCATAGCGGGCGGTTTCGGCTCCGCCCTGGTAGCCTTCATCGGGCAGAACCACGGGGCGGGAAAAACGGAGCGCATCAGAAAGGGGGTAAAACTCTCCCTGGCCCTTATGGGAACCTGGGGCGCCCTGGTGGTCCTGTTTTTCTACACCGCGGGAAAGCAGGTTTTCTATGTGTTCCTGCCGGACCGGGAAATAGCCGAACTGGGAAAGCACTACCTCTGGATTCTCGCGGTGTGCCAGCTCCCCATGAACCTGGAGGCGGTTTGGGCGGGGGCCTTCAAGGGCAGGGGCAGGACGATCCCGCCCTCCATAGTGAGCATAGCCTCCAACGGCTTGAAGCCTATCCTGGCATGGGCCCTCTCCCAGGGAAGCCTCGGCCTCTACGGCGTCTGGGCGGGAATCTCCGCGGGGGACACTCTGAGGGGGATAGGGCTCTTTATTTGGTACGAGCTTGCCGAGCGGCGGGCGGCGAGGCTTGAAAAAAAGGCCCCCGCCTTGCGGGAGCCTTAAATCCGGCGGTCCTTCGCCGAGGCGCTATTCGCCCTGCGATCATTCGCCGTGGCGGCTATTCGCCGCCAAGCTTGATACGGGAATATCGGTACAGTTCCTCCCGGAATACCGGGGTGAGCACCTGGGCGCCGTAGAAGTTGATCGTGGCGGGCTTGCCGGGTTTGCAGAACTTGTCCACAAACTTGCGGGCCTCTTCCCGCTGTTTCTCCTCGGGCGTAACGGCGGGATCCCACTGATCGGGAATGACCCCGATGATGATCTTATCGCCGTATTTCTCATAGTCTCCCTGGGTGTCGTTCATGGCCATGCCGCCCCAGCTATCCCAGCCCGCCTCTATCATGTTGGGGATACACGCGTCAACGTGGCCGCAGCTATGAAAGTCGGCTATGCCCCCCAGGGAATGAATGTGATCGGTAACCCTCCGCATGGCGGGAACGATGATCTCCCTGCCTACGGCGGGGGAGAAGAAGGGCGCCATCTGGGAACCCCAATCATCGTGGATGGTGTAGCAGTTGAGGTGGAAGTACTTCCAGAAATTATCGATGATGCCGTTGTAGAGGTCCGCCAGGGCCAGCATCAGTTCCTTCACCGCGTCCTGCTGTTCTTCGTCGATCATCGCCAGGGCGGCTCCTTCAAAATCCATGAAGGAGATGAGCCGCTCAAAGAAACCGTTTACCAGCCAGATCATGGGAAGCGTATCCTGATTCTGGATATAGGCCTCATTTTTCCTGGCCGCGCCTTCCCAATCCCACTCGTTGATGTCGGGAAACTTCACCACCTTCTTCCAGTCGTTGGCATCGTGGAGCAGAGGATTTCCCGGCTTCACCATGGAGCCGCCGGCGGAGGGCACAAAGACCCACTCCACCCCGAAAATATCCTTGCCGCCCACGGGGATTCCCCCCTGGTCGTTCATGATAAAGCCTTCACCGTCAAATACCTGCGCCCGGGCAATGTTATCGGGATAGAAACGCGGGCAGAATATGCCTGTTTCTATACCCAGAGGCTGCCAAATGGGCTGCCGCTTCATGGCGGCAATATAGCCGTCCTTGAGCGGAACCGGGGTACTGTAAATCTTGGTCGCCGGCGCGCCGGGAAAGAACGAGGGAACCTCCCGCGCCACGGTCATTTCTTTGGGATCAAACTTGGGTACAGCCATATATGCTCCTGTTGGGACCGCCGGGATCCCTACTCCATCCTTGTGCCCACAAAGGGGGTATCGCCGAAGCTGGATTTGGAGGTGCCTTTAATCGTATCCGTGGCGGGATCATAGGTCCCGCCCATGACGATGTTCATCCCCATCATGGAGAGGCCGGCCACAATCGTATCGCCGTTCATTATGAAGTTGTCAAACTTCTGCCGCTGGCCCATGGCCGTAGAATAGGCCTCCCAGGTGTCGCCGTCTTTGGTAATTTCCCAGATGACCTTGTTGCCCTGGGAATCGATGTCCCACTTTCCTTCAATACTTCCCGCCATTTTACGCTCCTTATACGTGGCAAAAGCCCCGGCGTCCCACCGGGAAGCCAGGTACCACACTATTGAGTATTTACCGGAATACACCGGACCGCACCAGTGTAACCCGCCTCCGTCCCTTGTGTCAAATTATTTTTGCATTTTTTCTGACTAGCGCATGAGCTGCAGCGCCTCTGAAATGTTGTAGCAAATGTCCCCCAGCTTCTCTATGCGGCGCACCAGATCGATAAAGAGGAGTTCCCGCTTCACATCCTCCCCGGCTTCTATGCGTTTTCTGCCCATTTTCCTGAGCCGGTCCCTGGATTTGTCGATCTGTTCTTCCAGAGCCTCCGCATAAACGGCCTGTTCGCTGGTGATTCTCTGCCCCAGATGGCCCCGGACAAAGGACAGGAAGCCTTCAACCAAATCGATGTAGGGCGCCAGGGCTTCGATCTCCATCTCCTTGAAAAGCAGATCCTTCCTGACGCTCCGCTCCAGCATGAGGCTGACGCTGTAGCAATCGTCGGTCATATCCTCCAGATCCGCAATGATCCGCAGCATATGATAGATGTTCTGCTCCGACTGTGCGCCCAACTGCCGCCGGCTGCACTCCATCAGGAAGCGGGTAAGCTCTTCCCGCATCTCATCGGCAATATCCTCTTTCTCCCGCATCTCATCGACCAGGCTGTTCACCAGGCCTTCCCGGTCCGCCGTATTCCGCACCGTATGAAGGGCCTCGCTGAAGCGGGCGTACATGGAGGAGACGAGGCCCGCCATATCCCGAATCTCCTTTTCCGCCCGGACTATGTTGAATTCCGGGGTACTGTTGATGGAGGAACGGTATTCCAGCCGGTAGGGTTTCCGCCCTGTTTCCGGGTCCCGGTCCTTGATGAGGAAGGTTACCAGGGCGGCGAACTGGGTGGTGAAGGGAAGGAAGAGCAGGGTGCAGAGCAGGTTAAACACTGTATGGAACATGGCCAGGTGGGCCGCCACGCTCAGGCCCCCGTCGCCCGAGACCGCCGGCGAGCCCGGAACGAGGAGGTCCACCAGGAAAAGCAGGGGCTGGAAGAAGGCGAGGGCCACGACGGAACCCACCACATTGAAGAGGACGTGCACCAGGGCGGTGCGTTTCGCCGCGGTCTTGGAGCCTATGGCGGCCAGAATCGCGTCTATGGTGGTCCCTATGTTGGCGCCCAGGATCATGGAAGCGGCGAAGGGAAAGGGAATCACGCCGTTGTAGGCCAGGGTGATGATCAGGGTGATGGACGCCGCGGAGGAATGCATGAGGAGGGTTATGCCGGTGCTTATGCCAATCCCGATGATCGTGGAGAGGAAGCCCAGGGTGGAAAGATTCCGCAGAAAGGCCAGGGATTCGGGCTTCAGCGCGGGCACCACATCGGAGATGAATTGCAGGCCCAGGAAGATGAAGCCGAAACCCATGAAGACCCCGCCCAGGCTGCGGAACTTCCAGCGGAGATTGCTCAGCAGGAAGCCGAGGCCGAAGGCCGGGAGAGCCAGGCCGGAAATATTGACCGAAAAGCCCACCAGGGAGACTATCCAGGCGGTGATGGTGGTGCCTATGTTGGTCCCCATGATCACGCCTATGGCCTGGGTCAGGGTGAGGAGCCCGGCGTTGACGAAGGAAACCATCATCACCGACACCGCCGAGGAGGACTGAATGAGCGCCGTTACCACAAGACCCGTGAGGGTCGCAATCAGCCGGTTCCCCGTCATGAAGTTGAGGGCCCGCTGCAGCCGGTCCCCCGCGGCCTGCTGTATGCCGTCGCTCATGACCTTCATCCCGTAGAGGAAGAGACAGAGGCCCCCGGCAATGCCAAACAATACGTTGATAATAGCCATTCACTATGAGTATAACGCTTTAAGGGAGGAGTTAGAAGGGAGGAGGGAGAATCAGGAGGGGGCCGAGCCCCCTGCGCCCGGCCCAAGGTGCCGGGCTACCCCCGTGCGGGGGGCCAGCCCCCCGCAACGCCCCCCTTCCCAGGAGTTTGCGCTCCGCGCAAACTCCCAAGCTGAAAACCGTTTTACGGTTTTCAGCAGCAACGCCCCGTGATTCCCCGCTGCCCCCATCCCGGCCCCTGCTCTTAACTTGACCCGCAAATACGAATAAAGATTTATAACCACGAAGAGCACTTTCCCGCAATGGAACTTTTCCGTTATGGAATTAAGGAAAAGTAGAGGAAAAGTAGAGGAAAAGTTAGGTCCACGTCCCCGTCTTTCAGCGTTTTTTCTTGTTCTTTCGTAATCATCTTGCCATCCTTCGTGTCCTTTGTGCCCTCTACTTTTCCCCAGTTCCGTAGCGGAAAAGTGGTTAAATTCTTAAGAATTCTATGGGTCAAGTTTAGCCTCTGCTGGTTTTTTTATTTTTTTTCATTCCTTCTTCCTTCTTCGACTTTTTCGACTTAGCGGTTCTTTTCGTTTTTTTTGCGCGCCTTCACTTTCCCTTTATTCCATAGCGGGAAAGTGGTAAAATTCTTCATTACTGTTATCCTGCTTGTCAGGAGGTTCAAGGGTGGTTTACATCATCGCCGCGGTCGCGCAAAACCGGGCCATAGGGAACAGGGGGGGCCTGCCCTGGGCCATCCCGGAGGACCTTGCCCGTTTCAGGGAACTGACCTCCCGCCGGGGGAGCTGCGTCATCATGGGGAGGAAGACCTGGGAATCCATACCCGCCCCGGAGGGGCGGCGGCTCCCGGGCCGGGAGCTTCTGGTCCTGAGTTCCCGCGCCGGGGAAGTGAAGGCCGGGGCGGCGCGCTTTTTCCCCGGCCTGGAGGCGGCCCTGGACTG
>JAISQV010000136.1 GCA_031273985.1 Spirochaetaceae bacterium
CACAGACCACACGGACGACACTTTCCCATTAGTTTTTGAGGGAAAGTAGACTATTGCTTCGATAACCTATCCTGAATCTATAAGAATCCCCGTAATTCGCGGGTTTAGGGTGGAAGAAGCTACGATTTCAGGCGAAAAGTCTACTTTTCCTTAACCCGTAGCGGAAAAGTGAGGCCTACTTTTCCTTTAAAGCTGGCGGAAAAGTGGTTGATTTCTTGCTTAAATGTACGCATATGGGGCTCGGCCCCCTCCTCACTCCTCTTGTGATTGCAAGAAGGCTTTTTTGGTGATACGATTGCCCGAATATAGGGGCACGGGGTGAAGAAACTATTTGGCATTGCAATAACGATTGTCATTGCCGTCATGAGCGGTTGTATATTCATTCCTTCCGATGATTCTGAGGGCAGCTCCAGGTTTAAGTCGGAAAACTTCAAAGCTGCCGCCGTTTACTATGTGGCCCTGGACGGCAGCGATGTCCCGGACGGCGGTTCCGGGGACAAACCCTGGAAAACGGTCAGGTATGCCCTTGAACATACGCCGGTTTCCGGGGGACATGAAATCATTGTGAGGCCCGGCAGCTATCCAAGTATGGGATATATTACCACCCGGTTTGAAAAGCCGGTTCTGCTCAGGGCGGAAATCCCCTACAGGACCACCGTGCAGGATCCCGCGGGACACCGCGCCGGATATTTATACGAAGCGAAGAATATTATTATCGCGGGCTTTAACATCCAGGGAAATCCAAACTGGAGCGGCGCATGGTCCCAAAACGCGTATGTTTTCCAGATCGACAAGTGCCGGAACATCGTGCTTGAAAACAATATCATGCATGACAGCTATAACAACGACATTCTGAAACTCAATAACTATTCGTATGATTGTGAAATCCGGGGCAATATTTTTTACAATCAGCAGCCGGAGCCGGGGCATCAGCATATAGACGCCAACCAGGTTTACGACTGCGTAATTGAGGACAACATATTTTTTAACGATTACCCCGTATCGGGAAGGCCGCGGTCAATTAACGCTTCCGGTTTTGTCGTCGTTAAATCATCGGTGTTGAGGATGCAGATTGAAAGCCGTGAAATTCCCCTGGAGGATGCCCTGGACAGGGGGTCAAGGAATATTTTGATTGCCCGCAATGTTTTTCTCAACTGGTTCGGGCGGGTTGATCAACCCATGATACTGCTCGGGGAAGACGCCCTGCCTTTATATGAAGTAAATAACTGTGTGGTGGAAAACAATTTGTTTATCCACAACGAAGTCTATGCGACCAAGGAGGAAAGCCTGCAGTATGGTAAAGATCATACCGCTAACCGGATAGGCGGAACCTGGGCCATTAAGGGCGTCAATAATGTTATTTTCAGGGCAAACACCATTACCGGCTTCATACAGCACGGCTGGCACGGCTATAATAACGGAGACGGGCATTTTGGTTACGCCCTCCGCATTGCCATTGAGAGCGGGAATTTGAACGGCAGCCCGGCCGGCAATCCGCCCAACAGAAATATTACGGTAAGCAACAATATTTTCAGCGTTCCCGTAAAATCAGTCCGGGGGGAGGGGCAGTTGGGAATCATTGCGGGCGGAAGAAAAGAATGGCTCATAAACGGGAAAATAGACAACAATGTATATTATAATTGCGATATGCCCCTGCGCGAAGGCACCGAGGCTACGGCGGCGGACGCGCTGACTTTTTCCATGGATGTACACCAAATTGTCGGCGACCCGCTGCTGGAAACGGACCTGAGTTACGGCAGGGTTACTACTCCCGCGTGGAATTCCGTTACAAATACCATTGACGGCGGCTATGGCACCATAGAACAGGCAAGAATCGGCCTGGTAAACAAGTTCGGGACGCCCCGGTCCTCCGAATCCCCCGCGCATGACGCCGCCGACGGCGCAAATATGCCCAAGCGGGATATTTTGTATAATCTGCGCGGCATAAGGCAGGATGCCGGAGCGGTGGAATTCTGAACAGTATACAACCACTGTCAACAAGTTAAGCGGCAGGAAAACAAAAACGGTCCGCGGATTTACACGGAGTCCGCGGATTTTTCGTTCCAAATCCTTCTTAATCCGTGGACAAAATTTCTTAACTTCTTGACATTAAAAAAAACGCGAAAAATACAAAGGCAGCGGGACACGGGCGGGCGGCTGAGGGGCTTTCCCCGGAGGCTTAAGACCCGCTTCCGGCACGGCCCTGAGCGGCGCCGAAGACGGAGACGAGCGCCGGGGCCAGAACCGCCGCGAGGGCGGCCGCGCCGGGGACGGGGCGCTGGCCGAAGAAAGCCCAAAAACAGGCCGCCGCCGCCAGGGGAAGAAGCGCCGCTCCCAGGATTCCGGGAAGGGAGCGGAGGCCCGGGGCGCCCCCGGCCATATCAATGAAGAAGGGTACGCCCAGGGCCAGCGCGGTCCAGAGCAGGGGCGCCAGGATAAGGAAAAGGGGGCCGCTCCAGAACATGGCCCGGAACAGGCCCTGGGGGATAAGCCAGACCAGGGCGAAAAGGCGCAGGTTGAAGGCGGTCCCGGAGGGGCGGCAGAGGGTCAGGAGCAGGGCGGCCAGAAAGGGGAGCGCCGCGGGCAGCAGGATAATGTCCACCAGGACGTAAAGCCCGCGGAAAAGGCCAAAACCCCGGGGCTCCACGAAACTCCCCGCCAGGCCGTGGAGCAGAGCCGCCGCTGCCCCCAGGAGGAAGGCCCAGACCGCCCCGGCGTTCCCCCCCCCCGCCAGGGAACGCCAGAGGAGCAGCACCAGGGGCGCCCAGAGTATGCAGAAGAGACCCATTGGCACAGTCTAGCACGGCGGAGCCCTCATTCGCAAGAAGATGGAAGAAGGGCGCCGGTTCTTTCGTATGAAACCTTGAAAAATTACCGGAAATGAGGGCATATTTGTAACAGTCATGACTGTTAACCAAGAGGATGCCCTTTACGAGTTCCTCGAAAATGTTACCGAGCCCTTTACGCTGGACAATGTTGTATCCTTTGTGCGGATGGCGGCGCCCCAGAAGACCATACGGCTGGCAATGGAAATTACCGCGCTTATCAATTCCCGGAACATAGCCTTCCGCCTGGGAGAGAAACGCTGGGTGTCCCGGCGGGGCTGCTTCGAATCCGCCCGCTTCGTAATCAGCCCCACCAGGCTGGAACTGGTCAACGGAATTCTGATCCCCGGTCATCGCTGTGTTCCCTTTGCCAACCCCCTGCTCATGCCCCAGGAATTGAGTTTCTACTGGAAGGGAAAGCCCATACCGCTTACCACCACCGAAGGGCCGCCGGAAGATTTCTACCCCTACTACACGATCTACGGCGAGGAGTACGCCCCTCAGTATGTGGCCAAGGACAACCCGGACAATGAAAATGCCTTCAACGAGGATCCCTTCGAGGATCCGGCGGAGGTTTCGATCCACACCTTCGATATGCGGGCCATTTACCGGGAAACGGGCTTCGTTCCGGGGGACCGCTTTGTGGCGGCCTGCCGGGACTGGAAGGCGGGAGCCTTCAATCTGGAAAAGATAGGCAAGAACGAATGGTCCCGGCAGGATCTTTACGACTGGTTCGAAGCCGCCGAGGCGGGTTTTGAAGGCTCCTTTCAATATTTGGGGCCCGGAGTGTCCACGGACGAGCAGATTGCCTTTGCCTACTGGTACGGCGGGGAGCGGATGAGGAATGTTCCGGCCTGGTCCCTGGAAGAATTTCTCTACGAGGAAACGGAGAAGATAGAAACAGCGCCCTACGGCATAGAGACAAGGTTCTGGTACGCGGGCCGGGAGATTCCGGACCGGACCTCCCTGGAGGGGGCCCAGACCCTGGCGGACCGCACCTATGTGGAGGAGACTCTTCTCCGCAACGGGGTGCCCATCTCTGAATTTGTGATTCAGTCCTACATCAGGGACGCCCTGTTCCGCGGCGACACCCAGATTCCCGATATTGTGGAACGTATCGTCCCCCTGTCGGTGCGGATGGATTCCAGGGATCTTTCGATTCTGGCGGATTATGTGATCGGAGCCCTGGAGGAATTCTCGGCGGATTACGGCACTCCCGACGAGCGGATGATGGGTTCCGCCAAACGGCGGGTAACGGCGCTCCGCTCCATCAGGCGGCGGGTGGCGGAACTTCACACGGCGGTGATCGATCTTTCCTCCCGCCTCCTCAAGGGGGAGCGGGACACATCCTGGCTGCCCAAGCATACCTTTGCCGTGCTCTCCCAAATTCAGAGTCACGCCGCGGGCATTCTGGAGGATCTGGACAGCGAGGAACCGCCGCCGGAGATGGAACTGGAAACCATGGACAATTCCCTGGACAGTATGCTCGACACCTATGGGGATATAAAGGAACTCATTGAAGACGCCGTGCAGAACCGCCGGCGAAGCAGCCTCTCGCTGATCCGGCCGGCGGATTCCGGGTCTTCCCTTCCGGCGGGTTCCGCCGCTCCCGCCGCCGCGGAGGAGACCGCCGGGGCGGCGGCGGGGCGGAGCCTTCAGGTGAGCCTGGGGGGCGCCGACATTTGGCGGCGGCTCAGTCTTGCCGGGGACTTCCGCCTCGACGAACTTCACCGGGTCATTTCGGCGATCTTCGGCTGGAAGGAAGGCCCCTACCGCTTTTTCGTAACCCGTTCCTCCGGGTTTCTCCGCCCCGCCTCAGGGGAGGGGAGTCTCTTCCCCTCCAGAACCATAAGGGATCTGGCGGAACACGGCGTTGCGGAGCTGCGTTACGAATATTCCGGGAACTGGGACGTGAAGATCATCCTCCTGGAGGAGGAGCCTCTTCCGGCGGGTTCGGCGCGGATCCGCTGCGCCGCCGGGGCCGGGGCCCCTCCGCCCGGCGGCGTGGAAAACCCCCTGGCCTACCGGAAACTGCTCGCTGCGGAGGGCAAGAATTCCGGGGATTACCGGCCGGGGACGGCGGGATACTTCAGCGTTACCGAGTGCAACCGGCTCCTGGCAGCCCTCTTCGCCGCCGGGGAGGAGGCGGAAGCCGTCTCCGGAAAGGGCCTCAGCCTCAGCGGCACGGACTCCGAAGGCTAGCGCAATGGACCGGCGTGAAGAAAAAGCCCCCGCCCCGGAATTTCCGGGCAGGCCGCCGGGCCTGGCCGCGCTGATACACCGCGGCGGGGTCTACACGATTCCCGGCGGGACCTCCCCGGCGGCCTTTCTCCGGGAACTGACGCAGCGCCTGATCCTGCCCGCGGGTCTTGCCGCCGGGCCCCTGCTCCGGGCGGTGCTGGAGCGGGAAGAGCTGATGCCCACCGCCATCGGGCAGGGCATAGCCCTGCCCCACCCCCGGACTCCCTTGCTTGAAAGCCCGGAGGATCAATTTGTGACGGTGGCCTTCGCCGAAAGACCCGTGGACTGGAACTCCCTTGACGGAATACCCGTGCATACGGCGCTGCTCATCGTCTCGGCCTCGGCAAGGCTCCACCTCCGCACCCTGTCGGAGATAAACTTTTTCTGCCGGCAGGAATCCTTCCGCGCCCTCCTCTCCCGCCGCCCCCCGGAGGAGGATATCCTCCGCGCCGTCAGCGAAGCCGAAGCCTCCTGGTCCGGGGCGTAGCAAAGCCCTCCACAGGCTGGTACCTACAAGAATAGATAAATAAAAACCACGAAGTCGAAAAAGTCGAAGAAGTAGGGAAGAAAGAGAAGAAAATGGGCTCATTTTCCTATTTTCTTTCCTTTTTCGACTTATGCGACTTGGCGGTTAAATTCTTTATCCTCTTTTTTCGTGTGGTTCGTGACATTCGTGGTTAATATTTTTTCTTCGTCTTCCCTTCGTGCGCCTAGGATGCGTTGAGGGGGCCGGCTTTGAGCTGGTTTATGAGAAGCCGGCTCTTGGCCGCGGCGGCGGGGAAATCCCGGAAGCGTTCGACGAGCATGGTGATCTCGTCCAGAAGGCTGCTGCTCTCGAAGGTCCTTCCCAGGTACAGGTATTCGGCCCGCAGATCCTCCAGAGCGGCGGCGGCCCGGTCGTCCCTGCCGGTGGCGCAGAGATCCTCGAACTCGGCAAGGCGGGCCATGAAGGGTTCAAGAAACACGTCGTCCACCTTCTTGAGCAGCACTTCGGGCTTCACCGGCTTGGCAATATAGTCCCGCGCCCCTTCGGCGACAGCCCTGGCGATAACTTCGTAAGTCGCCGTGGCGGTAACAAAAATAACCGGAATGGCTTTCCACTCCTCGTGCCCCCGCATCCACGAAAGAAACTCGAAACCGTCCATCTCCGGCATATCGATGTCCAGAAGGACCAGATCGACCCCGGTCCGCGCCAGCACCTGCTTCGCCGCGTCGGTGGATTTTGCCAGGCAGAGCTCGTAATGCTCCTTGAGGATCAATTTGATGGTCAGCAGTATCTCCGACACATCGTCCACGGCAAGAACCGTCCGTTTATGCGGCGGCGGCGATTTATAAACCAGGGGGGCCATGGCGAACTCCTTCGTGCAACACGTACAGTATGACGGAATCGCCCTGGGAAGGAAAGAGGGAGAAGAGTAATATGGGCGCATCCCCGCCAAGGCCGCAGGCAGCCCAGGCGGGGACCGGGCTATGCGGGGCTCCGCTACCGCTCCGGCCCCGGCTGCGCCGTGGCTGCTCCGCACCCCTCCTATCCCTTGCGCGGGGGAGGGCTTGCAGTGCCGGCAAGTTAAGAAATTTTGTCCGCGGATTTCCGCAGATTTTCACTGATTAAGAAGCTTTTGAAACGAAAAATCCGGGAAATCCGTGTAAATCAGCGGACTGTTTTTTTTCCGTTTAATTTCTTGACAGTAGGAGGCCCCGAGGTGAGCCCCTCCGTCTCCGGGGGGGCTCACGCGGGTCTTTCCGGGACGCCGGGGGGCGTTGCGGGGGGCTGGCCCCCCGCTGTGGGGGTAGCGCAAGACGCCGGAGGCGGCTGGAGCGTAGGGGGCTCGGCCCCCTCCTCCCCCCTCACTTTCTCTCTGGCGGTGCGGGGCGTTTTGTGTTAGCCTGTAGGGATGCTTGAGGTCGCGCTTGTAGGACTGAGCCTTTCGATGGACGCCCTTGCGGTCTCGGTGAGCGCCGGTATCTCGATTCCCGGCCTCCGGGTCTTCCACGCGCTCCGGGCTTCCTTCCTGTTCGGCCTCTTCCAGTTCCTGATGCCCCTGGCCGGGTGGTTTCTGGGCTCCGCCTTCCTGGTTTATGCCGCGGCCTACGATCACTGGATAGCCTTCGGCCTCCTGGCGCTCATAGGGGCAAAGATGATCCGGGAAGCTTTCAGGGCCGGGCACGATTCCGGCGGCGCTGCGGATCTGCGGAGTTTCGGGGTGCTGCTGGTTCTGGCGCTGGCTACGAGTATAGACGCGCTGGCCGTGGGGGTCTCGTTCAGTTTCCTGGACACGGGGATTTGGGAGAGCGCCGCCCTTATCGGGGCCATTACCTTCACGGTCTGTCTCACGGGTTTTGAGGCGGGCAAGCGCTTCAGGCGGGGCCGCCTGCTGGGGCGCGGCGCCCAGATTGCCGGGGGGCTTATCCTTATCGGTATAGGTCTCAAGATTCTAATCGAGCATTTCGCCGCTCCCATGCACTGAAGGGGGGAGGGGTTAGAATGGGCCGGAGTGCCCCATGGAAGGGATGATTCAAGGCGCGGGGCTGTTTTTCCGCATCTTTGCCGAGTCCAGCGCGGCTTTTGCCCTGGCCGATGGCAGCGGCGCCTTTCTGATGGTGAATCAGGAGTGTGACCATATTATCAAGTCTCTGGCGCTGCCCCACGCAAGGTCCCTGGAGCGGCTTCTGTGCAATATGCCCCCCTACACGGACTTTCTCAAAACCACGGAGGCGGAACGCCGCCTGAGCCTGCCCCTGCGGGACGGGAACAACCAGGACCGGCGTCTTGAGGTTACGCTCTGGCGTATCAACGAGGACCCCGCCGCCCAGCCCGCGGAACGGGGACCCTTCATGGGAATCTCCCTCCGGGACCAGACCGGGGAGTGGATGGAGGAGCGGCGTCTTGAGGAGGATGTCCACCAGGCGGAGCAGGCTGTCGAGGCGAAGAGTATCTTTCTGGCCAA
>JAISQV010000088.1 GCA_031273985.1 Spirochaetaceae bacterium
AGAGTTACCGACATGGAAACCCTCTCCGGCGACATAGAAAGCCTCAAGGGCATCTACCACAACCGCATCACCCGGGCGCTTCTGGTGTTTCTCCTTTCATCGGTGGGCGGCATGATCGGCAACTTCATCTCCATTCCCGCCCTGGCGGGCCTCCTCAGAGGCTAAATGGGGAAGTGAAACAGCCGGGGCTTGAGCATGACGACAATCCGTTCTGAAAACGCGGAATTTCAAATTCTGCGGGCCCTTAAACAGAGCCGCTCGAAACGGAACCAGATGCGCGAAATAGTTATCGAAGGCATCGAATGTATAAAGCAGGCCCTGGCGGCAGAATGGGAAATTACCCGCATCATCACCGCCAATGCGGCAAAATTGTCTGGCTGGGCAAAAGCCATGCTGGAAACGCAGCAACAGGCAGGCCTCGTGGAAATGAAAAAAGAATTATACGATTCGCTGTGCGACAAGACCGTTCCCTCGGAGTTGTTCGTAACGGCAAGAATCAAAGACAAAGCGCCGCCGGAAGCGGATCTGCCGCCCGATCCCTTTATATTGGTCCTTGACAGGCCCGGCGACTTTGGCAATTTAGGGTCCATGATCCGTTCCGCCAATGCCTTCAGGGTTGACGCCGTATTCATAATGGGACACGGGGTGGACATCTATGAACCCAAAGTAATACGGGCAAGCCTGGGAAGCATATTCCACACAAACATAGGACGCATCGAATCCGTAGAAAAATTGACGGGCATCATAAAAGACAGGGGGATGGAGGTAATAGGAACGGATTCAGCGGGCAGTGTGTCCCTCGCCGAACACAGGCTGGAAAGGCCGGTAATGATCATAATGGGGAACGAGGCAAAGGGGATGAGCATAAGGCTGCGGGAACTATGCGGCACGATAGTAAGAATACCCCTGTCAGGGGAAGTAAATTCGTTAAACGTATCCTGCGCGGCGTCAATAGTATTGTGGGAAGTATATAAAAACAGGTAACAGCGCAGGCGCGGGTTAGGTATGGAGGAGGGGGCCAAGCCCCCTACGCTCCAGCCTCCTCGGGCCTGCGGCCCTGCGGGGTCTTCCGCTACCCCCGTACGGGGGGCTCAATGCCCCCCAAACCCCCCTAAGTTCCCCGCTTGAGCGGGGGAGGCTCTGGGGCGGTTCAATTATTACCCCTGGTGATGGCGGGGTACGGAGCTTGTCCGCCCTCTTTCTCTGCTCCAGGAATTCTAAGTTTGAAAACTTAGGCATTTCTATCCAAAAACCCCCGGTAATTTTTTAAGGCGTCCTGCCATGTTAAACTTAGAATTCCTGTCTCTGCTCCCTCTGCTATTGAAAATCCGCCGCGTATGCCGTACCATGACGCCATGCCAAAGATTGAGGTGAACGAAGAAGTTTTTTGGGGCCTGGCGGGCCGCGTGTTTGCGGAGCGCGAGGCGTTTGAGGCGGCGCTGACCTGCGCCAAGGCGGAGCTGGACGAGGACTCGGACAAGAACCTGCCTCCGGCGGAACGGACGCTGAAGATCGAGCTTAACGACACAAACCGGCCGGACCTCTGGGCCACCGCGGGCCTTGCCCGGCAGCTCCGGGTTTACTTTGGGGGGGCACAGCCGGCGTATCCTTTCTTTTCAGCGCCCGGAGCGGCGCAGCGGGCGGCCCTTACGGTGCGGGTCGAATCCAGCGTCCGGGGCGTCCGGCCCTACCTCGCCGGATTTGTGGCCCGCGGAAAAGCTGTTACCGATGCGGGGCTCCGGGACATGATTCAGACCCAGGAAAAGCTGGCCTGGAATTTCGGGCGGAAGCGGCGCACCATTTCCATGGGGCTCTACCGTACCGGCATCATCAAGTGGCCGATCATCTACCGGGCGGTGGACCCGGACTCTGTTTCCTTCGTGCCCCTCCAGTGGGACAGCCCCCTCAGCCTGCGGGAGATTCTGAAGCAGCACCCCAAGGGGCGGGAGTACGCCTTTATTCAGGAGCACGAACCCCTGCACCCGCTGCTGCTCGATTCAGCGGGGGGCGTTCTTTCCTACCCGCCCATCATCAACTCTGCGGACATAGGCGCCGTGCAGGTGGGGGACCGGGACCTCTTTGTGGAACTTACCGGAACCGATATGCCCTCGGTAACGCTGGCCGCCTCGATCATGGCCTGCGACCTTGCCGATCAGGGATTCACCATCGAGCCCGTGGCGGTGGAATACGAGTACGATACGCCCTTCGGCAGAACCTGTACCACGCCCTACTATTTTCAGGAACCGGTGTTCTGTTCCCTGGCGCGGGTAAAGCGCTTTTTGGGCGAAGCCATAGACGCGCCGGGCTGCGTGGCGGCCCTGGCCCGCATGGGGGTCCGCGCCGAAAAAGCCCTTGCCGCCGAACGGGGCGCCTCCGGGACGGAGGAGGGGGTACTCGCCTTTCCGCCGGAATACCGCAATGATTTTCTCCACGCCGCGGATGTGATGGAAGATGTGATGATAGGCCGGGGCCTCGATAGTTTCAGCCCCGAACGCCCCGGCGACTTTACCGTAGGGCGGCTTCTGCCCGTCACGGTTTTCAGCCGCCGGGTCAAGGAGCTTTTTGTGGGGCTCGGCTATCAGGAGATGATCTACAACTATCTGGGTTCCCGGAAGGACCTAGTGGAAAATATGCGGGGCGAGGGGGGCCGTATTATCCGCGTGTCTAACCCCATGACGGGCAACTATGAATATGTCAGGGATTCTACGCTGGCTTCGCTTTTGATGAGCGAATCCGTGTCGGGCCATTCGGCGTATCCCCACCGGATCTTTGAGGTGGGAAAAGTCGCCTTCCGGGATGAGCAGGAAAACTACGGCGCCGCCTCCCGGCAATACGCGGGATTTCTGCACGCCGGGCAGGACTCGGGGTTCAATACCGCGGCGGGGCAGCTCCAAACGCTCTTTTACTACCTCAGCCGGGATTACGCGGTGGAAGAATCCGGCGATCCCCGTTTTATCCCGGGCCGGGCGGCGGCCATCCTCTCCGGCGGCAGGCCCGTGGGCATCTTCGGGGAGATTCACCCGGAGGTGCTGGAAAACTGGGGGATCAGCGTCCCCTGCACCGCCGGGGAGCTCGACCTGGACGCGCTCATCGGGGAGTAACGCTGAAAAACGCAAAATGGTTTTCAGCTTGGGGAGACGCCCTGTGAAATACCCCGCCAAAAAGCGTTTTACTGTGTTATCATGATTAGGTATATTCTTTTTGACCTGGACAATACCCTCTACTCGATCAGGACCGGCATGGAGGAAGACTTTCAGCGCCGGATCATTGCCTTCACTGCCCGCTTCCTGGGCCTTAGCCCGGAGGAGGCGCTGATCCGGCGGCGCGAGGGGATAAGCCGTTACGGCACCACCCTGGAGTGGCTCATGGGCGACCGGGGTTTTACCGCCATTGACGAATACTACGCGGCGGTTCACCCCAGCGGCGAGGAGGATGTTATTCCCCCGGACCCGGAGCTGCGGCGTTTTCTGGAAAGCCTCGGCCTCCCGCTGGCGATACTCACCAATTCCCCCCGGGAGCACACCGACAGGGTTCTTGCCAAAATCGGCATTGCCGATCTTTTTACCCACATATTTGATATGCGCTGGAACGGGAATCAGGGGAAACCCCTGCCCATAGCCTTTACCCGCGCCCTGGATGCCCTGGGTTCCGGCCCGGACAACACGCTGTTCGTTGATGACGCGCCGCGCTATGTGCAGGGTTACCTCAATCTGGGCGGCAGGGGCATTCTGCGCGACGAGCTCGACCGCCACCCGGACTACCCGCACCCCAAAATACGGGAACTGCGTGAACTTACCAGGTACCTGTAGCGTATAACACAACGCTCTCCAGCGCTCAGGCCTGTTATGTGCAATTAGTTTTGGGACAGGCTCAACACATAAACACTGAAGACAATATTTAAATAATACTCGTAAAACAATATAACAACCCCCAAGACCGGCTAAAACGGCTTGCGGTAGTGCAAGCACACCCGCAAACCGCCCTTTTCACTTTTTTCTACGGCCTATTGACAAATTCCCCGTACTTGCTACAATACTTTCATGCTTGGGACAACAGTAGGCATAAACGCAGACTTCTCGCCCCGGCTTCCGGCTTCCGGCTTCCGGCTTCCGGCTTCCGGCTTCCGGCTTCCGGCTTCCGGCTTCCGGCTTCCGGCTTCCGGCTTCCGGCT
>JAISQV010000274.1 GCA_031273985.1 Spirochaetaceae bacterium
AAAGGGCAGCAGCCGAGGCAGGTTCAGGAACATACACGGTCCTTCATGGTATGGAGGGCGCCCCAAAAGCCCCTGAGCCTGGGGGCAAGCTCATACTCCGCCAGATCCCCCACCAGCACCAGGTCCCGGCTCTGGTAGGCGGCTAGCATCTCCTTTACGGCGCCGTTCCACGCTTCCAAAAACGATTCCAGCGGAACCGAGTCGACCTCAAGGCCGCTGAAATCCTCTCCCCCGGTTTTGAGGATACGGTACAGCCGGAAGAGTTTTTCCGCCACGGCGGAAAACAGGGCCACCGTTTCCGCCGCCCGGCCGTCCTTGCCCGTCTGGAGGTCCAGGGGCAGGTCCTCAAGCCGCCCGGCCGCCGAGCCTGTCAGCGCCTCAAGGCGGTCTATCTCCCCCAGCGGTTCGGCCAGCTCCCGCATCCGCTCCTCCAGGAGGGCCCTCGCCGCCTCCCGGTTTGCCCCGCGGAAAGCCGCGTCCAGGTCCCGGCGCAGTTCCGGGAATTCCGCCCCCAGGAAACTTGCCGCCGCGCCGCCCTCCCAGATCCCGGTTACGCGCTCCGCCTCCCCGGGGCCGCCCCTTTCCAGGGCTTCGCCGTAGGCGGCGAGGCAGGCCCCGGCGTCGCCCAGGGCTTCCAGGGTCAACTCTGCGCCGGAACGCACCTGTAGATCCACCCTGCGGATTCCGGCAAGTTCCCGGTCAAAGGCCGGGGGCAGGGCCCCGCTGCCGATCTTTTCGCCGTCAATTTCAAGCCCCGTAAGGCGAAAACCCGAATCTTTGAGCCAGTCGTCTATGCCGGAGAGCAGCTCCCCTATGGTGCGCTCCGATTCGAGGGTAATATCCGCCGTCTTCCCGTTGATGCTTATATCCACGATATTACTATCGGGATTTTAGCCCCCATGCTAAACACCCGCCGGGAAGGGTGGAGGGAGAAGAGATAAGAAGTAAGAAGTAAGAGATGGGGATAAGAAAAAGGCGTCCATATCTTTTTTCCTACGTCGTGTTTTTTTTCTTCTCTTCCCTTCGTGTCCTTCGTGCGCTTCGTGGTTATACTCTTCTTCTTTCGTGTGGTCTACTTTTCCTTAACCCGTAGCGGAAAAGTGTCGTTCGTGGTTAAATTCTTCTTTCGTCTTCTCTACTGGGTAGCGTTGTTGTTTGCGTTTGCCTGGCGGCTGAAGTTGTCCAGGGAGCTGGACATCCGCTCCATGCGGCTGTAGGCCCCTTCCATCTGCGCGTACTGGGTCTTGAGGGCCGTCTCCCGGGCGGCGAGCTGCCGTTCCAGGGTCTCTATCCTCCGGGAATCCTGGGTCAGCCGGGAATCGATGGTGCCCACCTTGAGGCTGATGATGCCGCCGGTTTCCACATAGGGCCGCACCAACTGATCCAGGTTATAGGCCACCCCGGTATCGACAAGCATATCCCCGTCCGTATCAAAGCCAAAGAGCTGGGCCACGGCGCTGAGGCGGGTCTCCAGGGCCGCGTCCAGGGCCTTCTCGTCAATTTCCAGGTAGCCCCGGAGCCGGGCAGGATCGTAGCCCGTGGCAGCGGTGGTTCCCCGCAGGTCCGTGCCTATGCCCAACTGCCGCAGCAGGGTCATTTCCGTGGCAAAATCCGTGGGGTAGGGCGCCGTGGCGGCCCGCTGGAGGCTCCCCCGGAAGGAGTTCAGCGTGGTGTCCCCGGAAAAGATCCCCAGCCGCTGCCGGTAGGATTCCTGCTCCTCCTCACTCAGGTAGGTCAGGTCCCGGACAATGCTTTCATCACGGCGGAGGAGGACATTGACCTCCGCCATGAGGCGGTTGTAGTTCCCCACCAGGCTGATAATGGCCTCCTTGACGGCCTCCCTGTCGGGCTCTATGTCCAGCGTTACGGGCCGCTCCGAGGGGGCCCTCAGGGTGAAGGTAACGCCGGGGATCAGATCGTCTACGGTATTGGAAGGCCGCTTGATCTCTATGCCGTCCATGGTTATCTGCGCGTCCTGGGCGGTGGAAACGGCGTTCCGGGGCTTGAGCCCCCCCACCACATGGGGGTCCTGAATCACGAGGTTCCGCAGGGTAATATCCCGGTGGGTGTTGGTGTTGGCTACGCTTATGGCCGTTACGGGCCTCCCCCCGGTCAGGTCCATGAGCCGGTAGCGGTAGGACTCAAAGCTGCCGGAATCGTGCAGGGGGGGGAGCCGGGCGCTGGAGCCGTCCTGAAAGACCAGGGAGATGACGGCAAATTCGTCCACCCGCACCGGCGGGGGGGGCGGCTGCCAGGCGGGGAGGGATACCGAGGCGGCGTCGTTCTCTATGGTGATGCCCCCGTAGGTGGCGGAGCCTGCGCCGGGAATATCCGGCCCCGGCGGGGGCAGGGGAACCGCCGCCTCTTCCGAGCCGAAAACCTCCGTCGCCGCCTCATAGCTGAGGATCAGGGCCGGCGTGGTGTTGATCCCCGGCTCCACGGGGATCGTTACGGAGCCGCCGGCCCCCACCCAGAGCTCCCCCCCCTCGGCGCTGACGAGCTGCACGCTTTCCCGGGGGATGCGGAGCCCTTCTTCCGAAAGATTGGCGTCCCAGCGGGCTTCCGGGGTGCGCTCCATGATCCCCGCGGTAATGGCCAGCCGCTCAGCATCGCCCCGGAAGCCGAGCCGGTTTTCCGCCCCCGTAACCAGCGACTCGATGAAGAGGGACCTGGAGCCCCGCTCCACCGTTACGAGGCTTGCCTGTAAGGTGTTCCGGCCCCGGCGGTTCAGGGCCTCGGTAAATTCCCCGAGGGTGCCCCCCCGGAAGTTGAAGGAAACCTCCTCGCTGCCCACGGTGAAACTATAGTTTCCCGCTTCCACCCGGAAACTGTCGTCCAGGGGCCGGGAGAGGAAGCGATCCGCCTTGGCTATCTCGACCACCCGGAAACTCCGCGCCTGTTCCAAAGCTTCCCTGGTGGCGACTCCCGTGATCACCGAAGGATCGGCGGAGCGCACCATACGCTCGGAGAAAGGATTCTGAAAGGAAAAAAGCAGCCGCGCGCTGTCCCTGAGGGTGCTCATCCGGCGGCCCACGTCCTGCCACCAGGTCTTCTGATTTTGGAGCTGCTCCACGCTTCGCTCAACCCGTTCAAGGGGGACCCGTTCCACCCTCATCAGGTCTTCTATCATGCGCTCCGTGTTAAACCGGCTTCTTACCCCAGGTACATAAATATCAGACATTGACCCGAACCCCTTAATGGGCTGCTACCGCCGCTCAGCCCCAACGCCCAGAGGCCCGCGTGCCTATACACGCTGATCGAAGAGAAAGCCTATGGTCTCCCGAATCTTGCCGTGGAGCCGCTGTAGCTCCTCGGGCGGCAGAATCCTGATCACCTTATCGGTTTCAGGGTCTATTACTTTGACGGTTACTTCGTGGGACTGATGATCCACCACAAACTTGAGCCTGCGGTTAAAGGCCAGGCTGACCTGCTCCAGATCCGCCGCCGCGGCCCCCAGATCCGCCGCCCGCTGAGGCGCCCCGGAGGGCCCTCCGCCTGCCGGGGTTTCACGCGGGGCTGAACGCTGCTGAAAGAGATCCCTCACAGGGGCCGCCTGGATTGCGGCGCCCGAAGCAACGACCGGTATACTCATACACACCTCCCTGTAAACGCCCGCCGGTATGCCCGCGGCCGTGCAAGGCCCGAAATTTCCCGCCTCCCTGCGAAAAATATATCCAAGGGACCGCCCCCTCCGGGGCCCCGTAGTTTCAAAAACGGACGGGGGAGGGCGCGAACTCCTCCGTCCACGGTTTTTAAGCCGCTGTTCAATTCACACTCGATCGATTGATCAACCAACCAACGCCGGAGTCGTGCCCCGGCCTGCGTTCCAAAAGATGACGTCCAGGTATCTCTTGGTTACGCGCCGCCCGGCGCCTCCTTGCGGCGGATCCGGCGGAATGGGCCCGGTTTAGCTGAGCAGCTGAAGCACCGACTGGGTACGGGAGTTGGCCTGCCCCAGCATGGCGGTGCCCGCCTGAGAAAGGATCTGATCCTTGGTGTAGGACACCATCTCCGAAGCCATATCCGCGTCCCGGATTCGGGATTCGGAGGCCTGAAGATTCTCGGCGGCAATGGCAACCCCCTGGGCGGCCATTTCAAACCGGTTCTGATAAGCGCCTAAATCCGCCCGCTGCTTGGAAATCTGCAACAACGCCTG
>JAISQV010000034.1 GCA_031273985.1 Spirochaetaceae bacterium
GAAAGATACGAAAAGAAGAGGAATAATGAGATGATTACTAGCAAAAATTTCGTGCTTTTCGTGTCTTTCGTGGTTAAAATGAATCAAAGTAAACGCATATGGGTATCCCCCCCTCCCCCGCGAACCGGTGAGCGGGTTCTTAGGGGGGTTGGGGGGCATCGAGCCCCCCAACGGGGGCGTTGCGGGGGCAGAGCCACCGCATTGGGGGTAGCCGGAGACCCCGGACCCGCGAAGCGGGGAGGAGGCTCCGGCGCAGGGGGCTCGGCCCCCTCCTCTCTTTCCCTCCTTTCATTTAATCGGGTTTCGTAGTATCCTGATGCCACGGATGAAAAAACTTAAGGCCTTTATCAATAAATATGTCTTTTCCGAGGCCCTTTCCCTCGAAGCAAGAATGATCAACATGATCTGCCTGGTGGGGCTGGCCGCCGCGCTGGTAACAACGCTGTTCCGTATTGCCATGGGGTCGGGGCGCTCCCTGATTCTGGTGATGTGGGGGATAACAGCCTCCATCGCCTTTCTTATGTTTCTCTGCAACCGCCTGGGCTGGTATGTGCTGGGGACCTGGCTTACGCTGGTGGTGCTCTGCGATTTTCTCTTCCCCCTGGCGTTTTTTATTCTGGGCGGCTCCGACAGCGGAATGGCGGCCTTTTTCGTGGTTTCCGTAACGAGTATTTTCCTGCTTTCCAGCGGCAGGCTGAGGATCGTCGCCCTGGTGGTCCATGTGTCGCTGGTTTTGGTCTGCTACTATCTGGACTACCGCTACCCCGATCTGATGCAGGAGCTTGACGAGACTTACTATGTGCTGGACAACATTCTGTCCTTTCTGGTGGGGGGCTTCTTCATCGGCGTGGTGGTGCTTTTTCAGAAGCGGATCTACGAGAATGAGAAGCAAAAAACCAAGGCGGCGGAAGCCCAGCTTATCCGGCGGGACGGGCTGCTCCGCATGGTCAACGAGGTCGCCGCGCTGCTTATTTCCTCCGATATGGATAAATTCGACGGGCCCCTGAGCCGGAGCATGGAATTGATGGCCCGGAATCTGGATGTGTCCCGTATTTATATTTGGCAGAATACGGTGAAGGACGGGGACCTCTGTTATGTCCAGGTTTGTTCCTGGACGGAAGACAGGGGATTCGCCGGGAAGCCTTCCGGCGGCGGCACGGAGTACGCGTACCGGGAAACGCTTCCCAACTGGCAGTCGGTTCTTTCCACGGGGCGCTGTATCAACGGCCCCCTGCCGGGTTTCCCCGAGGCGGAGCGGGCGTATTTTGCGGGTTACGGGCTCAAGTCCATGCTGGTGGTTCCGGTTTTTGTGGAGAATCTTTTTTGGGGTTTTGTGAGTTTTGATGATTCCCGGCAGGAGCGGATCTTCCCGGAGGACGCGGAGAGTATTCTGCGCTCGGGGAGTCTGCTGCTGGCCAACGCCCTGGTGCGCGCCGAGGTGATGGAGAATCTGGTGGTGGCCCGTGAGGAGGCCCTGCAGGGCGCCCGGGCAAAGAGCGCCTTTCTGGCCAACATGAGCCACGAGATCCGCACCCCCATGAACGCGATTATAGGCATGACGGCTATCGCAAAAAACACGAATGACGCGGAGCGGAAGGATTCCTGTCTCGACAAGATTGAAGACGCATCGAATCATCTTTTGGGCGTTATTAACGATGTGCTTGATATGTCGAAGATAGAGGCCAACAAGCTTGAGCTTGCCTTTGTCAGTTTCAATTTTGAAAAGATGCTTCAGCGGGTGGTCAATGTCATCAACTTCCGGGTGGATGAACGGAAGCAGAATCTTTCCGTCCATATAGACCGGAACATACCCCGCTTTCTTATCGGGGACGATCAGCGGCTGGCCCAGGTCATTACCAACCTTCTGGGCAACGCGGTGAAGTTTACCCCGGAACAGGGCGGCATACAGCTCAACACCCGGCTGCTGGCGGAGCAGAACAATGTGTGCACCATTCAGGTTGAGGTTACGGACACGGGAATAGGAATCAAGGCGGAGCAGCAGGGGCGGCTGTTCAATTCATTTTCCCAGGCCGACAGCGATACTTCCCGGAAGTTCGGCGGCACGGGTCTGGGGCTTGCCATTTCCAAACGGATAGTGGAGATGATGGGCGGCAGGATATGGGTGGAATCGGAGCCGGGCCGGGGCTCCACCTTTGCCTTTACGATTCAGGCCGCCCGGGACGCAAACCAGGAGCGCCAGGAGGGGCTTCTTACTTCGGGAATAAACTGGGACACCCTGAAGGTGCTCTGCGTCGATGACGATTCCAACATCAGGGAATTTTTTACCGAGATGGCCCGGGAATTCGGCTTTGCCTGCGATACCGTTGCGTCCGGCGAAGATGCGGTGGCCCTGCTGGAGGGCCGGGGTTCCTACGACCTGTACTTTATCGACTGGAAAATGCCGGGGATGAACGGCGTGGAAACCGCCCGGAAAATCCGGGAATATTCTCTGGACCGGGGCTTTCCCCGCTCGGTGATTATCATGATTTCCGCCGGGGAGCTGAACAGCATAGATGCGGAGGCCCGGAGCGCCGGGGTTGATAAATTCCTCTCCAAGCCGCTTTTCCCCTCGGACCTGGCCAATGTGATAAACCAGTGTCTGGGTACGGACAATGTGCTGGGCGCTGAGGAGGAGGATTCCGGTCCCGTGGAGCCCGGCGCCTTTGCGGGCCGCCGCATACTCCTGGCCGAAGATGTGGAAATCAACCGGGAGATTGTACAGGCCCTGCTGGAACCGACGGCCCTGGCCATAGATTTTGCGGAAAACGGCGCGGAGGCGGTGCGGCTTTTCAGCGCCGATCCCGCCGCCTACAGTATGATTTTCATGGATATTCAGATGCCGGAGATGGACGGCTACGAGGCCACCGGCAGGATCCGCGAGCTGGAAGGCAGCCTGGCCGCCCAGGGCGGCGCTGGGGAGGGCCGGCGGGATCCGGGCAAGCCTATTCCCATTATCGCCATGACGGCCAATGTGTTCCGGGAAGATGTGGAGAAGTGCCTGGCCGCCGGCATGAACGACCATGTGGGGAAGCCCCTGGACTTTGCCGAGGTGCTGGAAAAATTGAGGCGCTATCTGGTCTAGTACTATGTTTTAGACTAAACAGACTGCTAGGGCGCTTCCGGCGAGGCGGCAGTTTCCGGGGGGGCGCTTTGCCGGGCCGCCGGGGAAGACGCGGTCGGGGCTCTTCTGGAAAAGAGGCCGAAGCGGTAACTTACCGAAAACCCGAAGCCCATGCTCTCTGTCTCCAGGGCGTACATAAACCGTGCCCCCAGATCCAGCGCGCCGCCCCAGGCCTTTAGCCTGAAATCCAGGCCGCCCAGAATGGAGAGCAGTCCTGCGGGCGATGTTTCCGGCTGCAGGATTCCCAAGTCCCCCAGGTTGAGTTCCGCGCCGGCGCCGGGCATGATCCGGTAGTTCGCCCCGTTAAACATAAATTTGAGCATGGCGGACGCCAAAAAGTGATCCGTCCTGGCGTGATAGTAGGTGTTATCGCTCCCGTCAATGACCAGGGGAAAGAGAATCGAGTAGCCGAAACCCGCCGAAAGGCCCATGAAGGAGAGAAAATCGAGCTCCGCCTCAAAGCGCCCCTGGATTCCGGGCCCATCCTCGGGATACTGGTAGGTCAGATCCGCCTCAAGCCCAAGCCAGAGCCACCTGTTCCACCAGGCTGTGCCGGACTGCCAGGCCCCAGCCGCCGGTGAACCCGCCTGGGCCGCCTCGTCCCCCGTAACGGACTTGCTGATGGGGGCATTGGCCATGGCCTGATAGATCAGGTAAAGGTTCCACTCGTTCATCTCGTCCAGGCTTGTGTAATCCTTGCCCAAGGTTATTATTTCCCGGTCTGTAGCGGTTTCATAGAGGGTCAGGTTCACCAAAAAGCGGTTCCGGGCTTCACTATCCCTGGAAACCGCCAGGATCATATAAAAATCCGACTCCTCCTTGGTTTCGACCACACCGTAGGAGGCTCCAATCAGCTCGATCCGTATGTTGGAGCTGAAATAATCCCTGTCCGCCGCACTTCCGCCTCGTACCGGCGCCACATAAACCCGGACATTCCCCGTACTTTGGGAAAAAACGGGCGCGCTATTCCCCAGGAGAAGCAAAAAAACCAGGGCGCCATAAAAAAACCCTCCGGTTCTTCCGGCGGCGTTTGCCGGAAGAACCGGCATTTCTCTCACGCTACGCATGGGCGGTCCTTTAACCAGAATCCTGAAATGATTTTGCCGCCGGAATGGGCTCCCAACGGGAGGGCCCTAAGGGCCCTGTAACTATACCCCACTCACAGCCTTTTGACAAGGAATAGAATTCAAAACACATGACCTTTGTCATGAGCCTTGAAGCAAACCCGGCCCCCGTCACGAAGCTAAGCTATGAACCATCGCGCCGCCGCTTTTCTGGCCCTGCTGGAAGAGCGGGCCTTCCCCAGGGACTGCGCCTCCTGCGGAACCCTGCTCCTGGGCGGGGAGGAAGCTTTCTACGGACTCTGCGGGGCCTGCTTCTCCCGTTTTGCGGTGGACCCGGAGGCCCGCTGCCGGAGCTGCGGGAGGCCCCTCATCTCCGAGCAGGAGGTCTGCATCCCCTGCCGGGAGGGGGAGGGCTTTGACTTTGACCGGGCTTTTTCCCTGTACCCCTACAGGGGTCCTTACGAGAAACTCCTCAAAGCCTGGAAATTCGGGAAGAACCTCCCCCTGGGGAATTTCTTTACCGTAAAACTTGAGGAGGCGGCCCGGAACTTTGCCCCGGACGCGGTGTGGGTGCCGGTACCGCCCCGTCCGGGAAAGATCCGCTCCCTGGGCTGGGACCAGGTGGGGCATTTGGCGGAATGTCTGCGCCGGAGGGGCGGGAAGGTCTGGCCCTGCCTGAAGAGGCTCCCCTCGCGGAGCCAGAAGGAACTCGACCGGACAGGCCGCAGGGAGAACCTCCGGGGCCGGATCATCGCCGTCAAGCCGCCGCCCCGCCGGGCCCTCCTCTTCGACGATGTCATAACCACGGGCTCCACCCTGGACGCCTGCGCCGGGGCGCTCAAGGAAGCCGGCGCGGAGGAGGTTTTTGCCCTCTCCCTGTTCACCACCTGATACCGGCGCGGCGGACGCGGCAGCGGGCGGGAGACAGGGGAAAGAAGAATCTTACACGAAGGCGCAGAAGGATACAGCAAGGCGCACAACGGAGGAAAGAAGGGTGGAAAACCAAGTGTTCAGCGGAAAAGTGGTTGATTTCTTGATTAAGTGAATACGTATGGGGCTATATCCCCGTCAGGTAGACGATGGCGTTATAGACCCCGTGAGCCCAGGCTATGCCGTGGAGGGCCCCGTAGCGCAGGTAGACCAGGGCCAGAAGGAGCCCGGCAAAGAAGGCGTTGAGTACGCCCCAGAGCCCCTCGTAGAAGTGGCAGAGAGCGAAGAGCGCGGTGGAACACAGCACCGCCAAAAACTTGACGCCCGGCGCTGCAAAGCGGGAGAGGAGGTAGTAACGAAAGTAAGTCTCTTCCAGGTAGCCTGTGCTGAGGCAGGAAAGAAAGACCACGGCCCAGCCCGCGGCGCTGGAGGGCGCTTCCAGCGTGAAAGTCCCGGCGGCCCCGGCGAAGAAGGGCAAAACCAGGGAGATGCCGAGCCCAATGGCCAGAAGGCCGGGGAGGCTGACAAAAAAAGCCTGAACATCGCCGCCGGAAATCCGGGGCAGAATCCTCCGTCCCGGCTCCCCCCGCCGGGTGAAGATCAGGTACCAAAGCAGCAGCAGCGAAGGCCCATTGTAGGCGACGATTCGGGCGGCTTCCCGGACCAGACTAAAGGGAATCGCGGCGCCCTCCAGCGGGGCGGGCAGCGGCGGCGACATAAAATCCGGGAAAAAGAGGACCAGGTAGATGATAAAAGGTTCAACGAGGGATTTCAGAAAAGCCTCCCTGCCAACGCCGCCCAAGGCCGGCACGGGCCAAAACCCGCCTCCCGGCGCCACAGATCAGGCCCGCATTGAATAAGCATAAGACGGGCGCATCCCCGGCGGCAAGAACCCGCTTGCGCGGGGGAGGCTGCCGCTCCGGATCTGCCCTTCGGGCGCCCCTCCTATCCCTTGCGCGGCCTGGCGGCCCCAGGTTTGCCCTGCGGACCGGCCGCCTTTGACAGTGCCGGTAACAGCCGGTATAGTATATATGAACCGGGGGAAGTTCAAGGCCACGCGCAGGGAGCGCGGGGAAACGGGAAGCGGCTGATGTTGGTTCTGGCTATTTTGGTTATTCTCGGCGGGATACTTCTCTTCGTTTACAACTCCAGGAATGGAGGAGGAGGCGGGCTGATTCAGGGCGACTGGATTCAGTTTTACGCCAAGGGCAAAGACTCAGGCTTCAGCTTCAAGGACATCGAACTGCTCCGCCAATTGGCGGTAAAATCGGAACTTGAGGAGCCCAGCTCCCTCTTCTGGTCCCAGGATCAGCTCGACCGCTGCATCAAGGCCATGATAAGGAACAGCAAAGCCGCGGGGGAGCACAAGAATCCCGAAGTCCAGGAATTTCTTTCCCGGCTCTACGATTACCGGAAACGAATCGAGCTGGACCGGCCCAAGTCGCTGCAGGGCCTCACCTCCACCAGGGAACTGCAGGAGGAACAGCGCCTCCGGATCCTGCTGAGCGGCACCGGGGTTTTCGGCTCCTACATCATCAAAAACACCCGGGACTATCTGACCATAGCCCGCCCAACGGGAGAAAACCTCCCCCAAAGTTACCGATGGAGGGGCTCCCAGGTATCCATATACTTTTGGAGGAACGAGGATGCGGGGTATGTTTTCGACACGGACGTGCTGGACGAGGTCTACTCCAAGGGCATATCGGCCCTCCAGATACGGCACAGCGATTCCGTGTTCAGGACCCAGAAGCGAAAATCCACCCGGATCAAGACCCATTGGCCGGCCTTCCTCTACCTTCTCGCCGACGGGGAAACGTCGGACAACATCGAGTCCACGCCGGGGCTCAAGTGCTTCATCGAGGATATTTCAGACGGGGGCTGCGCCCTCTCCATAGGCGGCAAAACAGCGCCGGGGCTCAGGATCAAGATTCAGTTTGAGATCGACAAGGACCCCCTGATAATGTGCGGGACCGTCCGTTCCGTGGACTACAAGGAGGGGGAAAACCGCTCCCTGCTCCACGTTGAGGCCGAGGTCATGCCCCTCACCACGCGGAATCACATAATGGCCCAGGTTTTTGGGATGGTGGATGATGAGGAGGGCCTGCCCCTGCGTATACTGGACGATGAGACCGGGGAAGCGGGGGCCGGAGCGGCGGGACTGGAAGCCCTGGGAACGGGCCTTGAACAGGGGGAAACGACCCCTGAAAGTACCCTGTTTTAGACGCCCTTAGGTATCATAAGGTGGATGGGAAGATAGTATGAAACAGTTTCCCCTGCGGTTTTACGCTTTTTGCCTTTCCCTGCTCCTCGGCGGGGCGCTTCTGCCCGCCCAGGAGCAGAGCATCCTTACCGCCTATGAGCGGAATTTCCTCCGGGCCAGCCTCTCCGGCAAGGCGGACATACTCTACGATGCCGCTACCGATGAAAGGGCGGAGGAATTTATAGGCGGGCTCTACGAATTTGCCCTGGACTTCTCCCTACGGAACATGGATATACTCCGGGATGACCCGGATTTTGTAACCCTTACCGCCCTCGCGGCCCAGGGGGTCGGCCTTTCCGGCCGCCGGGAGAGCGTTGCGAGCCTTTGGACGGTGTTCAGCTCCCTCAGGGACACGGTGATACGGGTGGAGGCGGTAAATTCCCTGGCCCTCCTGGCGCCGGGGGATCCCCTCATGACGGAGCGGCTTAGCCAGTTTGTGGCGGATCAGAACAGCCTCCACCGCTCCGGCCTTACCGTGGACTACATCACCCTTTCCGCCTGTACCGCCGCCCTGGGGAGGGTGGCCGGCCCAGCGGCTATTCCCCTTCTCTTTGCCGTGATGGTTGCCGGTTACCCGGACCCGCTTACCGGCGATGCGGCGGCGGCCCTGGAGTCCCTTCCCGATCAGGAGGCCTACCGGCGCTACCTGGGGGAGATCATCCGGCGCAGCCCCCCCGGAGAGAAGGCCGCCGCTTTTGAGGCGGGCCTGCGCAACCCCGGCTTCGGCGACGCCGATAAGGGGGAACTGGCGGAAACAGCCCTGGAGACCGCCCTGGAAGCCGCGGAAGCCGGGGCCCTGGCGGAGTTGCGCTACGCCGCGGTACGTACCCTGGGGGAACTCCGCTGGGTCCGGGCCGCCCCGCTGGTAATGCGGAACTATACCCTGCTCTACCAGGACTACCTCATGGGGGCCCCCCCGGAACGGCTTCTGGAGGCGATTACCGCCCTGGGGTCCATGGAAAGCGCCGAGGCGGCCCGTATGCTGAGCCTGCAACTGGGGCGGCTCAACGACCGTATGGAGAGATCCGGCCAATGGGACGAGGGACTCACCCTCTGCCTGATAAACGCCCTGGGCGAACTGGGCCACCGGATAGCCTTCGATTATCTTACCTATGTAGCCTACCTCTCCTACCCTGAATCCGTGCAGGATGCGGCCAGGGAAGCTTTGGGCCGGCTCCAATGGTGATAAAACATTCCCTTGCCCCGCTGTCCTTTGCCATGGGGGGGGCGGCGGGCTCCTACTACGGCGCGGGTCTCCTTGCCGGGGCAAAACTCCCCTGGGCCGTCCCGGCAATCCTGACAGGCCTTCTGCTAAGCGCCGCCCTGGGGGCCCTTCAGTCCCTCAAGACGATCAACGCTGCGCTTTCCGGGGGTTTTGCCGGGGCGACCCCCGGAGAACGGCGCATCCGCCGCGCGGAGCTGTACCTCCTCTTCCTTGCCGGGGGCCTTGCGCTGGGCTTCTCCGCCCGGATCGCCGCGGGGGAGCCCCTGCGCCTGGGGCTGCCCCAGGGGGAAATTAGCGCCCTGAGCGGAACCCTCAAGGAAGACCCCCGTCTTTCCTCCGGCGCAACGGACCGGGGCATGGGACGGCTGGCCCTGAACCACGCCTTTGCCGCATCGGGGGCAAAAACCACCGCCCGGGGAACCCTGCAGGTCTTTTTCCCCGGTGAAAGCCTCCCCCGGCTGAGGAGCTTTGGCCGGGGGGCGGAACTCTACATAGAGGGGAAGCTTTTACCCCCGAAAGAGGAGGGGATGCCGCCGGTTTTCAGCGCCAGGGCCGTTCACATAACCCGTGCGGCGGGCCCCCTGGAGCGCTTCCGCACCGGCCTCAGGCTTTCCCTGGTGTCGCTTTACGGGGGCAAGTGGGGGGGCCTTGCCCAGGCCCTGCTCCTCGGCGTCCGGGATAACCTGGATGCGGACCTGGCCAGGGCCTACCGGAATGCGGGACTCTCCCACATCCTTGCCCTTTCGGGTATGCACCTGGGGATCATTGCCGCGATACTGGCCTTCCTCCTCAAAAAACCCCTGGGCCTGAAGGCTTCGGCGGCCTTTTCCTCCCTCTGCATCATCCTCTATGTGTACCTTGCGGCGGCCCAGCCCTCCCTGGCCCGTTCCGCGGTGATGTACCTCCTGGGCAGCTTCTGCGTACTCCGCTCACTGCCCCGGCGTCTCCCCTTTATTCTGGGCCTGAGTTTCATCATCCAGATCATCCTCTGGCCCGCATCGGGGGATACGGTTTCTTTCATGCTGTCCTACCTGGCCCTGGCGGGGATACTCTTCCTGGGGGAGCCCCTGCGCCTTCTCCTTCGCGGCAAAGTGCCGGACATTCTGGCCCTGCCCCTGTCGGCCTCCCTGGGGGCCTTTATCTTCAGCATGGGAATAACGGCCTTTCACTTCGGCCTCATTCAACCTGTGGGTATCCTTGCGGGGCTCGTCGTGTCTCCCCTCAGCACGGTCTTCATGGCGGCGGCCATGGCGGCGCCGGTACTTTCCCTCATTCCCCCCCTGGCCTCCATCGCGGACGGGGCCCTCGGCGGCCTTTACCGCGTGATTCAGTACCTCGTGGAGACAGCGGGGGCCGCGCCGCCCCTCAAAGCCCCCTGGCCCTTCGCCCTGGCCGCCTCCCTTGCCCTGACCGCACTGGTTATCCTGCTGAGGGAGCGGCTCATCCGCCCCGGCGAAAGACTTGCCCCCTTTGCCGCTCCCTGATCACAATTCCCCCGGAAGCATCCGGCGTTTTCTCGACAGCCGGGGCCTGGGGATGAGGAAGAACTACGGGCAGAATTTTCTCATAAATCCCGAAGCCCGGCGGCGTCTGCTCGACGCCCTGGAAGCGGGGCGGGGCGCTGAGGTTTGGGAGATAGGCCCCGGCATAGGGGCCATGACCCAGGCCCTGCTGGACCGGGAACTGAGGGTCCTGGCCTTCGAGATTGACCGGGGTTTCATCACTGTCTTACGGGAATTCTTCGGAGCGAACGGCAATTTTACCCTGATTGAAGGGGATGTGATGAAGACCTGGCCCCGGACGGAGCGGGGCGGGGATTACCTTTTGGGCAATTTACCCTATACTATAGGGGCCGCTCTTCTGGCGGACTTCATAGAAAAGGATAGATTCTTTAGGCGCATGGTGGTAACGGTGCAGCGGGAAACGGCCCGGAGGATGATGGCCCGCCCCGGCGAAGCGGATTATTCGTCTTTTTCACTGCTCTGCGGGGCGGCCTACCGGATAAGCCCCCTCATAAGCCTCAAGGGCGCTTCCTTCTACCCCGAACCGAG
>JAISQV010000127.1 GCA_031273985.1 Spirochaetaceae bacterium
ACCCCCGTGCGGGGGGATACCCCCCGCAACGCCCCCCTTCCCACGCCCCGTGCTTTCTCCCCGCCCCCCTTCCGCTCCGTGCCCGGGGCGCCCTTGATTGCCCCGCCCCGCTGGTGTACACTGCTCCCTGTTGCCCCTTATATGGGGTTATCTGCCGGGTATCCTACTATATATGGTATACTGCGGGTGAAAGTTGCAGGCGGGGTGTGTATGAAGGTTGAGCGGTACTTTACGAGGGCCGGGGCGGGGGCCTATGCGGATATAGTGTTTGAGCGGCGGCGGGGCGAGATTCGGAACAGCGACGGGAGGGTGATCTTCCGGGAGGACACGGTGATCGTGCCGGCGGCGTGGAGCCAGATTGCCGGGGACATCATGGCCCAGAAGTATTTTCGCAGGACCGGCGTCCCCCCGGAGCGGGTCTATGCGTGGAAAGAGCGGGCGCAGGACGGGGGCGGCGATCCGGGGGCGGGGCTTCCGCCGGACGGGGCGGAGCACGATGCCCGGCAGGTCTTTCACCGGCTGGCCTTTACCTGGACGGATTGGGGGAGGCGGGAGGGTTACTTCGATTCGCCGGAGGACGAGCGGGCTTTTTACGATGAGTGCTGCTTCATGCTGGCCCGGCAGATTGCCGCGCCCAACAGCCCCCAGTGGTTTAATACGGGGCTTTACGCGGTTTATGGTATAGAGGGCCCCGCCCAGGGGCATTATTACTACGACCGTCAGGCCGGGGAGGTGCTGAAGAGCGGGAACGCCTACGGGCGGCCCCAGGTGCATGCCTGTTATATTCTCAATATCGAAGACGATCTGGTGAACGAGGGGGGGATCATGGACCTCCTGACCCGGGAGGCGCGGCTTTTTAAGTACGGTTCCGGGACGGGTTCGAATTTTTCGAAGCTCCGGGGGCAGGATGAGAAGCTCGCCGGCGGCGGGGTTTCGTCCGGGCTGCTCTCCTTTCTCAGGATCGGGGACCGTTCCGCCTCGGCGATCAAGAGCGGCGGCACTACCCGGCGGGCGGCGAAAATGGTGACGCTGGACGCGGATCATCCCGATGTGGAAGCCTACGTGGACTGGAAGGCCGGGGAGGAGCACAAGGTGGCGTCCCTGGTTACGGGCTCCGCCGTGCTGAAGAGGAATCTCGACGCCCTCAAGCGGGCCCTGGAGGCTTTCCGGGGGCCCGAGGGGGATCGTTTCAACGCGGAGAAGAATCACGATCTTGCGGAGGCGCTGCGCCGCGCCCTGGGGGATCAGATTCCCCCGGCCTATCTGCACCAGCTTCTCCGGCGGCTTGAGGAAGGCGGGGAGGTGAATCCCGCCGTGTTCAGCACGGCCTGGGACGGGGAGGCCTACGCCACGGTTTCCGGCCAGTCGTCGAACAACAGCCTCCGGGTGAGCGATGAATTTATGCGGGCCGTGCTGGAGGACGGCGACTGGCCCCTCATAAGCCGGGTTACCGGGGAGGCTCTCAGGACGATCAAGGCCCGGGGGCTTTGGGAGCGCGTCGCCCGCAGCGCCTGGCAGTGCGCCGATCCGGGGCTGCAGTACCACAGTACGATCAACGACTGGCATACCTGCCCGGCAGGGGGCGAGATTCGCGCCTCGAATCCCTGTTCGGAGTATATGTTTCTGGACGATACGGCCTGCAATCTTGCATCCCTTAACCTTGCCGCCTTCTACGACAGGGAGACGCGAATCTTCAATATCGAAGGCTACAAACACGCCATCGGGATATGGACGATGATTCTCGAAATTTCCGTGGCCATGGCCCAGTTTCCCGCCCCCCGGATCGCCCGGCTTTCCTGGGACTACCGCACCCTGGGGCTGGGTTTTGCCAACCTGGGGAGCCTGCTCATGGTGATGGGGCTGCCCTACGATTCCGGGGAGGGCCGGGCCGTGGCCGGGGCTCTTTCGGCGCTGCTCAGCGCCGGGGCCTACGCGCAGTCGGCCCGGATGGCGGCGGAGTTGGGGCCTTTCGCCGCGTTTGCCCCCAACCGGGAATCCATGCTCCGGGTGATCCGCAACCACCGGCGGGCCGCCTATCATGCCCCGGCTGCGGAGTACGAGGGGCCCCCCGGCGAGGCCGGGGAGCCCCGGCCCCTGGCCACGCCGCCGGAGGGCATAGACCCGGCTTCCTGCCCGGCCTACCTCCTGGAGGCGGCCCGCGCGGCCTGGGACGAGGCGCTGGAGCTGGGAACCCTCCACGGTTTCCGCAACGCCCAGGTGAGCGCCATAGCGCCGACGGGGACCATAGGGCTGCTCATGGACTGCGACACTACGGGGGTGGAGCCGGATTTTGCGCTGGTTAAGTTCAAGAAGCTTGCCGGCGGCGGTCATTTCAAGATCATCAATCAGTCGGTGCCCCCGGCGCTGGAGGCCCTGGGCTACGATGCCAAAGCTATAGCGGAGATAGGCGCCTGGGCCACGGGGCGCAAGACCCTGGAAGGGGCGCCGGGGATCAACCCCCAGAGCCTTGCGGAACGGGGCTTCACCGGGGAGGCCCTGGCCCTGGCGGAGGAGGCGGTCAAGGCCAGCACAGACCTATCGGGGGTTTTTAACCCCTGGGTCCTGGGGAAGGACTTTGTGGAAAAGGTTCTGGGGGTCCCGGAAAGCGCCTGGTCCCTGCCGGGCTTCAGCCTCCTCCGGCATCTGGGCTACAGCGAGGGGGAAATAGCTTCGGCGGAAACCTGGACCTGCGGCGCCCTGGGCCTTGAAGGCGCGCCCCTCCTCAAGCCGGAGCATTACCCGGTCTTTGATACGGCCACCCCCTCGGGGAAGGGCGGGAAGCGGGCCATTCCCTGGCAGGCCCATATAGGCATGATGGCCGCCGTGCAGCCCTTCATCACCGGGGCCATCTCCAAGACGATCAATATGCCCTACGACTCGACCAGCGAAGACGTGAAGGGCGCCTATATGCTTGCCTGGAAGAGCGGCCTCAAGGCGGTGGCCCTGTACCGGGACGGCTCGAAGCTTTCCCAGCCCCTCTCCTCCGCCCCCGGTACGGACCCGCTGGCGGCCACGATCCTTGCGCTGGAACGCAGTCTTGCCGCCCCAAGGGGCGGTTTTGCGCCGGGGCGCACGCCGGGGGGCGATCCTGCGGCGGAGGGCCCGGCGCAGGACGGGGAATCCCGGGGGCAGCGCCGCTCCCTCCCAGGCCGCAGGACGGGCTACACCCAGAAGGCCAAGATAGGGGGCCACTCTATCTTTATACGCACCGGCGAATACGGCGACGGGCGGCTCGGGGAAATATTTCTGGATATGCACAAGGAGGGGGCCGCCTTCCGCAGCCTCCTCAACAGTTTTGCCATCGCCGTTTCCCTGGGGCTTCAGTACGGCGTGCCCCTGGAGGAATATGTGGACGCCTTTACCTTCTCCAAGTTTGAGCCCAACGGCATGGTTCAGGGTCACAGCTACGTGAAGATGGCCACCAGCGTCATCGACTATGTATTCCGGGATCTGGCGATAAGCTACCTGAAACGCGGCGATCTGGGCCAGGTGAAGCCGGAGGACCTGCAAACCACCGCCGCCGGGGAAGAGGTAACGCCCCTCCCCGCCGGAATTCCCGGCGGCGGCTTCGGGCCGGGGGACGATGCCGGGGAAGGGGGGAAGATCGCCCAGGCAAGGCTCCGGGGCTACGAGGGCGACCCCTGCCCGGCCTGCGGCTCCTTCACCCTGGTCCGCAGCGGAACCTGCATGAAGTGCGACACCTGCGGGGGCACCACGGGGTGCAGTTAGGGGGGAAGCGCCTTAACTCATGGCGGCCTGCAGCAACTGGGCGAAGTAACCAACCTTCTTGTAGTCTTCCTGCATCCGCGCAAGAATAGGCGACTTGGACACCAGGTTGAGTTCCTTCCAGTTGATGACCAGATCGCTGGGCCGCTTCTGATAATCGTCGATAAGATTCTTGAGGTGCCGGCCTATCACGGTCAAGGCCTCCAGTGCGGCGTTCAGCATCTCCTCCGCCTTGTCGTTGAGCCCCGCGGTAATACTGTTGATATACCGCACCTGGGACTTATCCCGGTCCACCCGGAACAGGGCGTTCTTGAGCCGGGGCCCGTC
>JAISQV010000158.1 GCA_031273985.1 Spirochaetaceae bacterium
TCCGCCCGCGCCGGGCTTTGCTTCTGAGAGGCGTACCGGCTACCTTCATACCTATCGGTATGTAAGTATCACCGCAGTGCCCTCCGCCCGCGCCGGGCTTTGCTTCTGAGAGGCGGACCGGCAACCTACATACCTATCGGTAGGTAAGTAACCCCGCAGTGCCTTCCGCCCGCGCCCTTCCCGGAGCGCTTCCTCCCGGCAGGGTCTTCCGCGCAAGGGATAGGAGGGGTACCCGAAGGGCAGCCCCGGTGTGAAACACCGGGGCCGGAGCGGTAGCCTCCCCCGCGAACCGATGAGCGGGCTCTTCCCCGGATAGCCCGGTCCCCCGGTGCGAAGCCTCCCCCGCGCAAGCGGGTTCTTGGGATGCGCCCAAATTCCGAATCGGGTCCTGAGGCCTGGATTCTTGTCCGAATCATTCCTGTTCCGGCATTTATGTAGGCAAAGGCTACATTCACGTAGTTTTTTTTGTGCGGCCCGGCGCTTTTTGGGGGAGGTCCCCGCATGAGGGGCCCGCCAGGAGGCTGGGGAGAGTCCCGCAGGGGGTTGGCATGAATGTTGCTACATATCCGTTGATATTCACGGATGCGAGGCGGCGATGTTTCAGTGGGCTTATGTTTGGCGGTACCTTCCCCGGATTCTGCAGGCGGTCCCCGTTACCCTGCTCATCGTGGCGGTCGCCATCTCGGCGGGCGTGATTCTGGGCATGGCCATCACCTTCATCAGGGTGGAGAAGGTCCCTGTCCTCAGGCGGCTCTCGGTGGTCTTTGTTTCCTTCATGCGCGGCACTCCCATGCTGGTGCAGCTTTTCATCGTTTACTACGGCCTTCCCGCGCTGCTCAATGTGTTCGGAATCAATATCATGCGGGCCAGCAAGCTGTTCTTTGTCTTTGTCACCTACAGCCTCAACTCGGCGGCCTTCCTCTCGGAAAATTTCAGGGCCGCCATAGAGAGCATAGACAGGGATCAGTGGGACGCGGCGGCTTCGGTGGGGCTCGGCACCTTTCATGTTTACACCAGGGTCATCATTCCCCAAAGCGTGGTCATCGCCATACCCAGCGTGGGCACCCACCTGTCCCACCTGCTGCAGGATACATCCCTGGCCTTCGCCATTGGGGTCATGGATATGGTGGGGAAAATTTCTTCCATGAGCGCCTCCATAGGGCATTCCCTGGAGGCCTACCTGGTTGCTTCCGTCATTTTTATTTTACTTTCATTCGGTATAGAACGGTCCTTCGCCCTGCTGGAAAAGAAAACCAGTACCCGGAACGGGGCCGTATAAGTTAAGCCTGTGCACCACGTATGCACCAAGGAGAAGAGGATGATGAAGAAAAGATTTGCTGCCCTGGCAGCCCTGGTTTTGCTGGTTTCGGCCCTTTCGGGCTGCGGCGGCAAGAAAAACAAAATAGTCGTGGGCATGACGCCGACCTATGTTCCCTTCTGTTATGTGGACGAGAACGGTGAAAAGCAGGGCTACGACTATCAGGTCCTTCGTGCGGTGGACGAGCTTCTTGAGGACTATGAATTTGAATTTGAGCCGGTCCAGTTCGCCAACCTGACGCCCTCCCTCAAGGACGGCCACTTCGATATAGCCACCTGTCAATTTGAAAAGAACCCGGAGCGGGAGGATCAGTTTCTCTTTTCTGGGGAGCATTTCTTTGACTTTGCCACCTATCTGGTGGTGCGGAGCGACAATACCGCCATTACCGACATGGCTTCCCTCAACGGGCGGGTTGTAGGCGCGGCGGAAAGTTCCAATCAGTATACCTTTGCCACCACCTACCTGGCCTCCCACCCGGAGTTAAGCTTTCAGATCAAGCCCTACAGCACCAACAAGACCAATGAGGAGATCTACATAGCGCTGAGCACCGGCGACTGGGACGCGGCGCTGATCACCAAATTCGATCTGCGCCGGGTCATGGCGGCTTACCCCGCCATTTCGCTCAGGGTTACCAGCCAGGGCGGCGATGAATACATTGTGAGCAGCGCCCCTACCTACTTCATGTTCAACAAATCCCAGGGGGAACTCCTCACCGCGGTGGACGGCGCGCTGCGCACCCTCAAGGCCGGCGGGAGGCTCAACGAGATTCAGGCCCAGGAACTGGGGGCCGTCTTTATCGACTTTACCAGGTGAATTCTGGCGGCCTGCGGCGTAGCTATCCTGCTGCGCTGCTATGCCTGGAGAAAAAGCTCCGGTAAGGGGCCGCCTGGGGACGGCGGAAACATGGACTTTAATTTTTTGTTTTTTCTGGAAGGAATACGCCAGGCGGTTTTGCACATACCCGTTACGCTCTCCGTGGCGGCGTCGGTCATGGGCCTGGGAATCGTTTTTGGTTTCGCCGTGGCCCTGACCCGCTGTTACCGGGTCAGGTACCTGGCGGCTTTTTTCCGCATCCTCGTGACGGTCCTGCGGGGAATCCCCATCATCCTCATCCTGCTTACCTTCCAGGTAATTGTCGCCTTTACCTATGATGACACCATGGCAAGGCTGGGGCTTCCCTACTCCTACCGGAATCTCAACAAGGCGTTCATCGCCATTGCCGCCATGTCCCTGCCCGCCACGGTAAGTATGTCGGAGGTGTTCAGGGGCTCCTTTGCGGCGGTGGACAGGAATCAGTTTGACGCATCCACGGCTATAGGGCACCGGGGATTCCAGACCCTTTTCCGCATCGTGCTGCCGCAGATGATTCCCGTTTCCATTCCCATGACCGGCAACATTATCATCAGCACCATCAAATCAACTTCACTCCTGATGTACCTCAGCGTGGTGGATATTCTAAACGGGGCGGCCCTGGCAGCCGCCGTCAACTACCGGTTCCTCGAAGCCTACCTTGCGGCGGCCCTGGTGTTTTGGGGAATCTGTGCGCTGCTGGAATGGCTCTTTCATATACTGGAACGTAAAACAAAACTCCGGGGGGCGGCATGAGCGATACGGACCCAAGTGAAAAAAGCGACATGATTTCCATCTGGAATCTTCAAAAATCCTTCGGCAGCAACGAGGTATTGAAGGGGATAGAACTCAAGGTGAAGAACGGGGAGGTGGTGGCCCTTATCGGCTCGTCCGGTTCCGGGAAGACCACCCTGCTCCGGTGCATCAACTTCCTCGAATCCGCCGACTGCGGCTACCTTACCGTGGACGGGATCATGGTCAACCTCAGCCTGGCCTCGAAACAGGACAAATACGAGATCCGCAGAAAAACTGCCATGGTATTTCAGAACTACGCCCTGTTTATGAATATGTCGGTGATCCGCAATGTCATGGAGGGCCTCGTGTCGGTGCAGAAAAAATCCAGGGACGAGGCCAGGGCCATAGCGGAGGCCATGCTGCAAAAGGTAGGGTTGAGTGAAAAGTTTGACGCCCGGCCCTACCAGCTCTCCGGCGGCCAGCAGCAGCGGGTAGGCATAGCCCGGGCCCTGGCCCTCAACCCCAAGGTGATCCTCTTTGACGAACCCACCAGCGCGCTGGACCCGGAAATGGTCGACGGGATTCTGGATGTGATAAAGGTTGTGGCCGGAACCGGGGTTACGATGATCGTCGTAACCCATGAAATGCAGTTTGCCTATGACGTGGCAAACCATGTTGTTTTTATGGATTCGGGCCATATCCTTGAGGAAGGCCCCCCCGGGAAACTCTTTGACAAGCCGGAGCATGAGCGGACTAAACAGTTCCTCGCCCGCTTTAACCTTTCGCGGGGAACCCAGAGCGTATAGGGGGCGGAAACCATGAAAAAGATCGTGTGCTGCGGCGTATTGGCGGGGGACGAGCCGGTGCTGGAAAACCTGAGACGGGAAGGTTTTGAACTTGCCTTCCCCTTGGGGCCGCACGGTATACCCCGCAGCGCGGAGGATACGGAAAAGGTGCTGGACGCCCTTGCCGGGGCGGAGGGTTTTATATCCGGCGGTATGCACGTAGACGACGCCGTGCTGGACCGGGCGCCGGGCCTCAAGGCGGTGGTTTTCTGCGGCGTTGGTTACGCCTCGTTTATCGACGCCTCCGCCTGCCGGCGGCACAAGGTGGCCCTGGGTTTCTGCCCCGGCGCCAATGCCCGGGCGGTGGCGGAATTCTCCTCGGCCCTGCTCACCTCGGCCCTGAAGGATCTGGCCTGGTTTAACAAACAGGTTAAAGACGGAATATGGCTGAGCCGGAGCACCCCGGATATTTTTGACCAGGTTCTGGGCTTTATCGGTTTTGGCAATGTGGGAGTAAGGCTGGCGCGGATCATGCGCCGGGGCTACGGCTGCCGGGTGCTGTACCATGCCCGGTCGGCAAAGGAAGACGCGGAAAGGGAGCTGGACGCGCAGCGGAGGGACCTGGAGGGCCTTCTGGCCGAAAGCAGCGTTGTTATCGTCAGCGTTACCTGGTCGGAAGAAACCACCGGCCTCATCAACCGTGAGCGTATCTCCCGCATGAGGGACGGTGCGCTGCTGCTCAACCTGTCCCGCAGCGAAATTGTCGACACTCCGGCGGTGCTGGAAGCCCTTGAAACAGGAAAACTGTCCAAATACATTACCGATGTTTTTCACCCCGATTCAATAACCGCGGAAGAGGCCCTGGCCTGGAAGGGGAAATACCCCGATGACAAGAGGTGTATCGTTACCCCCCACACAAGCTGGGCTTCCCCCAACACGGCGCGGGAGACCAGCATCATGGCGGTTGAAACGATGCGGAAACTCCTGAACGGAGAAGATGTACCGAATCAGGTACGCTTTACCTGAAGGGCAAAGGAGGCCCGTACTCATGGACTATCAATTCAGCGAAGCCCTGGCGGGTATGCACGGAACGGCTACCAGGGAAATCTACCGGGTGTTAAGCCGGCCCGGTATCATCTCCCTGGCGGGGGGTTCTCCCGCACACGACTGCCTTCCCTACCGGCAGATAGAGGAGATAGCGGCGGAACTTTTCGCGGACCACGATCTTATGACCAAAGGCTACAGGTACGGAACCACCGAAGGCTTCCCCGAACTGCGGGAGCTGGTGCTGGGCCTTGCCGCAAGTTTCGGCATAAACATATCCGGCATGGATACGGGTAACGCCATCATCACGTCCGGCGGCGGCCAGTCCATAGACCTCATTCTCAAAACCTTCGTGAACCGGGGCGACACGGTCCTGGCGGAGAATCCCACCTACCAGGGATTCCTGCAGACCGCCCAGTCCTACGGCGCCGTCATTGCCGGGGTTGACGCGGGAGAGGACGGCCTCATCATACAGGACCTGGAAGAGAAAATACTGCGCCATAAACCTAAACTGCTCTACGTGGTTCCCACTTTCTCAAACCCCACGGGAAAAACCTATTCCGCGGCAAACCGGAAGGCCATAGTAGAGCTGGCGCTGCGCTACGGCGTCATGGTGGCGGAAGACGATCCCTACTCGCGGCTCCGCATATCCGGCGAAGCCGTGCCTCCCCTGAAAGTCTTCGACACAAACAATACCTGCGTAGTTTACATATCGAGTTTCTCAAAAGTAGTTTCGCCGGGAATACGGCTCGGCTTCTCCATAGGCCCCGCAGAGGTGATACGCAAAATGACCATCGCAAAACAGGGGGTGGACCTCAGCAGCTCCAACATTTCACAGCTCCTGATACAGAAGTACCTTGAACGGGGATACTACTATCCCAACATAGAAAAGAGTCTCCCCATCTACCGGGAGCGCAAGGGATCCATGTTCGAGGCGCTCGGAAAATACTTTCCCGAAGAATTCTCCCACACCGACCCCGACGGGGGCATCTTCATCTGGGGGGAATTCAGGACCCCCATAGATACGGCGGCAATGTTCAGCGAAGCCCTCAAGCGGAATGTCGTGTACATAGAGGGACGATCCTTCTTTGCCGATGGCCGGGGGCGCAGCAGCCTCAGGCTCAATTTCTCGAATGAAACCCCGGAAAATATTGACAAGGCGGTACGGATTCTGGGGGAGCTCTCGAAGATGACCATCGCCGCCTGCGAAGAGCGGGAAACGCCCGCCCCGTGAGCCGGCGGAACGGGGCGGGATACAGGCGGAAGCATTTCCACCGCGGAGTGGTTAATCATCACCCCCTGAATCGCGGGTCTGCCGGACCGCCGGGCGCTGAAGCGCCGGGCGGCGCGCCACCGGGCGCTTCAGCGCCTTGAAGGAAAGCCGCAGTTCCAGGATCAGGAGGAGCGCCGCGCCGAGCGTTACGGAGAGGTCCGCCGGGTTGAGTATGCCCGTGTGCAGGGGGCCTATGCCGAAATACAGAAAATCGATCACCCTGAAGTCGTTGAGGATGCGGTCCAGCAGGTTGCTCACGCCGCCGCCGGCTATGGCCGCCAGAACGATGATGCGGCTCCCGAGCCTTTCCCGGAACAGGAGGTGGAGGAGCAGGGCGGCGCAGAACAGCAGGGGAAGGTAAAGCAAAACCATGCGCTTCACCGGGAGGCTCCAGTGGGCGCCCATGCTGAGGAAGGCCCCCGTATTTTCCGTGAAGTAGAGCATGACGCTGTCCCGGAGGAGCCGCACCGCGCCGCGCCCCCGCAGGAAGCGCAGCGCCAGGTATTTGCCGGCCCGGTCCACGGCCAGGTTAGTGAAAAACACTGCCAGGGTGAGGCTTATCTGTTTTTTCCGCCGCCGCAGACCCTGGAGTATGCTCCCCGAAGTTAAGGGCATGGTAGCCATCCTCTGTCAGTTTTTTCTGGCCGGCAGGACCCCCGGTGATTATTTGGGGGTCCTACCATGTTGAGCCTGGAATTCCTGAGTCATTCCGCGCCGCCTCCAGGGCGTCTTCCACGGCGGCCAGGAAGCCCTCGCTGGATTCCGTGGCCCCGGATACCGCGTCAAGGTTCGCGGAGTTGTACTCCAGAACCAGGTCCAGGAGTTCCGCCATGGCCGCTCCGCCTATGGCTTCATCCTCCCGGTGTTCGAGGATCTCTATGCCCCCGATGACGCCGGAATCGATGCGGACCCGTACCCGCAGGGGGCCCCGGAAGCCCTCCGCCGCGCCCTCATAGAGGCCGCCCCCCGTTCCTGCCGCGCTCCCGGCCTTAACGCCCAGGGCGGCGCAGCCCGCCAGCCAGGACAGCGCCGCCGCCAGCAGCAGCGCCGTCTTTACCCGTTGTTTCATACAACCTCCCTACTATAACACGGGGCCCCTCAAATGTCCCCGTCCCCGCCCCGGAGGGCGGGGCGCTTCACGGCCCCTGATAGTTATGGTGATTCAAAAGGGATTTTGATTCACTTAAAGGGGCTCCGGGGTGAAAATCCTTTGTTTTTTTGCAAAAAGGAGGGCAAGACGCGCCGGTATGCAAAATTCTGCATATTTTTTCAGTCTCCCCGGCTTTCGTTGACAAAAATGAATAAGGGGTATACTTTTTTACATATTTCTTACGAGGAGGAAGCTATGAA
>JAISQV010000171.1 GCA_031273985.1 Spirochaetaceae bacterium
CTTCCATTCAGGAATTCTAAGTTTTTGCCGGTATCTACGCCTCGGTAAAGTAACAAGGGGTTCTGTAGATGACCGCGAAAGCGGTCTCGACCGGGAAGAAATATGGGGGGCACCTCCGGGGGGCCCCATATTTTCCCGGCTGACAGGACCCCCGGTAATTTTTTAAGGCGTCCTGTCATGTTAAACTTAGAATTCCTGAAGTTAAAATATTTTTCTTGCCCGGCGGGAATTCACCCTGTATCATGAAATTTCGCTGCCGCACCCGCCTTGGGGGAGCGCGGAAAAATGTATGCAGGAGGAATTTTATGCCAAGTTTATCGCCAAAAGAAAATTATCTGCGGGCCCTGCGCCACGAAGATACCGAGTATGTGCCAATCATGGCCTTCGGGCCCGGCGGGGACGCATCGTGGGTCGGCGTCCTGAATCCCATTGAAAAAGGCCAGCAGGCTTACGGGATGAAGGACGGCTACGGGGTTCCTTATTCCCTGAGCCCCGCCGCCGCAGGGGGGATGATTCCCACGCCGGGGGTCTTCCTGCTTAAAGATGTTACCCGCTGGAAGAAGGACGTTACCTTTCCCAGCGTGAAGGATATCGACTGGCAGAAACTCAAGGATACGGAGTATGCCATGTTCGGCTTCGATCCGGACAAGATCGCCACGGGCTTTCTTGCCGGGACGGGCATCTGGGAGCGGCTGGCTTCGCTCATGGGCTTTGAAGAGGCGATGATCGCCATGATGGAGGAACCCGAAGCCTGTTATGATTTTTTCAGCGCCGTAACGGACATCAGGATACAGGAAGCTGAAATAGCCGCGACAGTATACCACACCGATTCTTATGTCAATTTTGACGACATCGCCACGGAGCGGCAGCTTTTCATGTCGCCTGAGACCTACCGGAAGCTCATAAAGCCCCACCACAAGAGGCTCAACGACGCGATCAAGAATTTGGGGATGATCCCGGTCCAGCATACCTGCGGTCATGCGGAACTCTGTATTGAGGACTATATCGAAACCGGCGCGGCGGCCTGGAATGCCGTGCAGGCATCGAATGATGTGGCGGGGCTTCTGGACAAATACGGCAGCCAGATCTGTCTGGAAGGCTGCTACGATTCGACGGGCAAGCCTGGCCGGCCCGACGCCACGGTGGAGGAGGTGGTTGGCGAGGTGGAACGCTGTTTCCGTGAGTATGGCAAAAGGAAAGGCTTCATCTTCATGGGCGCCCTGGTTGCCCGGGAAGGGGAAGACGAAACCAGCAAAAAAAATGCCGCAATGATGGAGGCGGCCCACCGCTGCCGCAACGCCCTTGCGAAGTAAGGGCTAAAGTCTCGGGTAGTACCTATAAAGAAGGCCGGTACCGCCGGAAAGTGATTGCTCTCCGGCGATGCCGCAAAATCAGCCTCTTGCCCGGAAACGGAAAAATATTCCCATTGACACAAGTAAGCCAATGGCTTATATTTAGCTATGGAACCGCAAAGGCCAATAACGGTCATTGAAACACCTTCTTTCATCAGAGATGCGAAGAAACTGCTTGATCGGGACGAGCGGGAGGCGCTGGTTCATTTTCTGGCTTACTCGCCTGCTTTGGGGAATCTAATCAAAGATACGGGCGGTGTTAGAAAAATACGGTGGGCGCGCGAAGGAGAAGGTAAAAGCGGCGGTTACCGGGTTATTTATTTTTTTCATTCAATGGAGACGCCATTGTTTTTACTGAATATATTTGCCAAGAATGAAAAAGAAAATATCAGCCCGCAAGAACGAAAGGAACTTAAAAAGCTAACGGCTGTCCTAGTGGAAAGTTATAAATCCGCAGGGGGGAAAAATGAGTGGTAAACGTATTATTGAGAGCATGAAGGAAGCCATAGCCCTTTCCCGGGGCGAAATACCAGAGGGCGCATATAAGATACATATTCCCGAAAAAATTGATGTAAAGGCAATCCGGGAGCGGACGGGGCTTTCACAGGCATCTTTTGCCTGCCGGTTTGGGCTCTCGCTGTACACGCTGCGGAACTGGGAGCAGGGAAAACGGCAGCCCGATCCGGCAGCGCGCGCCTACCTGAAAGTAATTGAAAAAGCGCCTGATGTTATCGCTAAAGTATTGATTGGCTAGCCGCACCCGCGATCTTTTGATAGGCCATGCCTCAGACCCCCGAACAGGCTTTCTTCGCGCCCCTATTCCGAAACTCACTCTTCGGCCCTTGAGTAGCCGCAGGGGCTGTGGACGGGTAAAATAATGCTTGAATTCCGCTCATTATTAGGGTATTATGTATACCGTAAAATGATCCGTTTAAGGAGCGCTGTATGAGCCCGGTGATACGCCCTTCGAGCGAACTGCGAAAGAATTACAATGCCATTGCAGAGATATGCCGGACCCGGAAGGCGCCCGTTTTTCTGACAAAGAACGGCGAAGGTGATACCGTTATCATGGATATGGAGACCTATAGCCGCCGTGAAGAGGACCTGGCCGCCAGGATTGCGCGGCGGTCCGGCGTGCGGGATTATACGGTTGAAGAATTCAGGCAAAATATGCTGAAGGCCATTGAGCGGGGCGCGGCAAAAACCGAATGACCAAGTACCGGGTCCTTGTTGCGCCCCAGGGCCCGGCTAAACTTGACCCATAAATACGAATGAAGATTTATAACCACGTTGCGACAAAGGAAGAAGGGTTAGCGGGCAACCCTCCTCCGTTGCGGTTTAAGGAAAAGTAGAGGCGCAGAAGGCACACAAAGGGGGAAGAAAAGTAGAAGTCCATCAGGCGCTTTTCTTGTCTTCCTTCGTGTCCTTAGTGCCCTTCGTGGTTAAATTTCCCTATTTTTTGAAACCCCGCGTAGCACGAGTTATAAAAAATAGCCCGACCTTTTGCGGGGACCGGGCGTTGGCAGATGAGGCCACAACGCCGCATCATCAAGTGGCGATCCCCTTCCAGAGACATTTTCATTATCGTGTACTTCGGGGGATTGCCAATGGGTGAAAGCCCGGAAATGCTACGGCCCGCCAGGTCTGCCCGCCAGAGGCGGGCCTTGCGCAAGGGATAGAAGCGGAAATCTTTTTTGCCCCTTTACGGGGCAAAAAAATTGGAGCGGATAGCCCGGTTTGCGGTGCTTGCGCCGCAAATGCGCCCTTATTCCGAATTGAAGTAAGCTCTCTCAGCCCCCCAGGTAGGCTTTCTTTACGTCCGGGTCCAGGGCCAGGTCTGCGGTGCTTCCGCCGCCTATGATTTCCCCGTTGCGCAGCACGTAGCCCCGGCTGGCGAAGTCCAGCGCGACCCGGGCGTTCTGCTCCACCACAAGGATCGTCATCCGCTTTACAAAGTTGAGCTGTTTTAAGGCGCGGAACATTTCCTGCATCAGTTTGGGGGCGAGGCCCATGCTGGGTTCGTCCAGCATGATGAATTCGCTGCCCGTCATCAGGGCGCGGCCCACCGCAAGCATTTGCTGTTCCCCCCCGGAGAGCAGTTCCCCCCGCTGTTTGCGCCGGTCCCGGAGCCGGGGGAACAGTTCAAAGACCAGTTCCTCAATTTCGCCGGTGATGGCTTCGCGGTTGATGTCCTTCCGGTGGGGAAAGGCGGCGATTTTCAGGTTTTCCTCCACCGTAAGGTTGCCGAAGATGTGCCGGCCTTCGGGGACCAGGGCCATCATCTTGTTCTGGATCAACGTGTGGGGCTCGGTTTTAAGTATGCTCTGCCCCTCGTAGAGTATGTCCCCGGAAGTTACCGCCGGCGCTTCGGGCCGGGGAAGCCGGGCCAGGGCCAGCAGGGTGGAGGTTTTTCCCGCGCCGTTGGCGCCTATGAGAGTAACAATCTCCCCCCGGTCGACAGTAAAACTGATCCCGTGGAGGGCCTCGATGCTCCCGTAGGAGACCCGCAGATCCCTGACTTCAAGCAGCATCAGAGGCTCCCGTCCCCCAGGTAGGCCTTGATCACCTCCGGGTCGGACTGTATCTCCTCGGGACTCCCCCGCGCTATCTCCCTGCCAAAATCGATGACAGAAATAGTGCGGCAGAGCTTCATGATCACTTCCATTTGGTGTTCTATCATCCAGATGGTGAGGCCGAATTCTTCATGAATCCAGTTGATGTAATCAATGAGCCGGACTATGTCGGCGGTGCTCAGCCCCGCGGCGGGCTCGTCCAGCATGAGGAGCTGCGGTTTCAGGGAAAGGGCCCGCACAATTTCTACCCGCCGCTGTATCCCGTAGGGGAGGTTCTTGGGATACTCCCCGGCCAGATCGGAAAGATGGAAATGCTCCAGCAATTCCTCCGCGTTCTCCCGTATTTCCCGCTCCCGCTCCCGGTAGCGCCTTGTCCCCAAAAAGGCGTCCGCCGCATTGTAGCCCAGGTGGTAGTGCTGGGCGATGCGGATATTGTCCAGCACCGTCATTTCCGGCCAAAGCCTGATATTCTGGAAGGTGCGCCCAATCTTGAGGGCCGCAATCTCGTGGGGTTTCCGGTTGTTGAGCCTCACGCCGCCCACAAGAATATCGCCCTCCGTGGGAATGTAGAAGCCCGACACCAGGTTGAACACCGTCGTCTTTCCCGCCCCGTTGGGCCCGATAAGGCCGGCCACCTCCCCCTGTTCCAGGGTCATGTTAAGGTCCGACAGGGCCTGGAGCCCGCCGAAACGGTGGGACAGGCCCCGGATTTCCACATAAGAGCCCATCAGCCCTCCCCCCCGCGCCGGTTCCGCCTTGGCAGGAGGCGCTTCTTCAACAAGGCGGCAACTTCCGGCAGCTCCCGGTTGCCCATGATCCCCTCCGGGCGGAACTGCATCAGCAGAATCAGGAACAGCGGGATAAAGACCCACTTGAGTATTTGCAGGGGCCGCATCAATTCCAGGAGAAAGGTGAACAGCACGGCGGAGAGCACCGAGCCCGACAGGGAGCCCATGCCGCCCAGGTAGACCATCACCATACCCTCCGTGGATTTCATGATATTGAAGGAGCCGGGGTTGATAAAGCCGAGCTGGTGGGCAAAGAGCCCCCCCGCCACCCCCGCCAGGCCCGATGAAAACATAAAGGCCAGGAGCTTCATCCTGTTGGTGTTGACGCTCATGATCTCCGCCGAAATCTCGTCGTAGCGGATGGCGGAGATACCCTTGCCCAGCACGGAGCCCATGAGCCGCTTGATGGCGGTAACGCAGATCACCGTCATCACCAGCACCCAGACCAGCATCCATGGCAGGGGGAAGAGGCTGTTCATGCCGAAGATCGTCGCCTTCATCCCCATGAGCCCCCGGCTTGCCCCCACGGCTTCCAGATTGTTAATCGCCGTAAGGATGATAAAATTCGCCGCCACCGTGATAATGGCAAGGTAGTCGTCCCTGGTCTTGAAGGAGGGAATCGCCACAAGCAGCCCCGCCAGGGCCGCCGCGACGCCGCCCGCAAAAAGCACCAGGGGGAACACAAACACCGCGCTCCAGGGCGGCAGCAAGGCCGCGCCGGTAAACCTATTTTCCGTAAAGAGAATCAGGGACAGCACCGAAGAAACATAGGCCCCCACCGCCATAAACCCGGCGTGGCCGCAGGAAAATTCCCCCATGTAACCGTTCACGATATTGAGGCTAGCCGCGAAAATAATGTTGATCCCTATGGACATAATCACGCTCTGAATGTACTGGTTAAAGACCCCCAGCGCGGAAAGCGCCGCGATCAAAACCAAAAACACCCCCAGGGCAATGGTAGCAATGGTAACAATAGTGTGTCTTCCCGCCGGCATGGCCTCTCCTAAATTTTCGTACTGCGGGCCACGCCGAAAAACCCGGTGGGTTTCAAAACCATGATAACGAGAAGTATGACAAAGGAAAAAAGGTCTTTGAAACTTGAGGGGAAAATAACGGTGATGAATATTTCGATAAATCCCAGCATGAATCCCCCGAGAAAGGCGCCCTTGATGTCCCCTATGCCCCCCACCACGGCGGCGATGAAAGCTTTCCAGCCTATGTTCATCCCCATATAGGGGTCCAGAACGGGGTAGGACATACCGAAGAGTATCCCCGCCACCGCCGCCAGGGCGGAGCCCAGCGCAAAAGTCATGGTGATGACCCGGTTCACGGGGATCCCCATCAGGGGCAGGGCAAACTTGTCGTAGGAAATGGCCCGCATGGACATACCGAACACCGTTTTCCGCACGATAAATTCCAGAATACCCAGCACGGCAAAGGCCGCGACAATCACCAGCACCTTGAGGTTCGTCAGCATGACGGGGCCCACCTGCCAGGTCTGGCGTACAAAGATGTCGGGGAAACGCCGGTTACTTGCGCCAAGGAGGGCCAGATTCCCGTTTTCCAGAATGAAGCCCACCATCAGGGCGGTGATCACCACATAAAGCCGGTTCACCCCCTTGTTCCGCAGGGGCCGGTAGGCGACCCGCTCGATGGTAACCCCCAAAAGCGCCGTCCCTGCCATCGTAATCACCAGGGTAAGAACAAACACCGCCACGCCCCCGCCGGCAAACTTCCCCAAAAGCGCGGTCGCGGCAAAAAAGGCTATGTAGCAGGCGCTCATAAAAATATCGCCGTGGGCAAAGTTGATGAGCCGGAGAACCCCGTACACCAAACAGTAGCCCAGGGCGATAATCGAGTAAAAGCTCCCCCACTGGAGGGCATTAAAAATGTTCTGCAGCAGGGAAGCCAGCACGGTCCCGCCTGTTAGTGCATGGCCGTTACAAAAGTGAATTCGCCGTTCACGATATGCACCACCACGGCGTCCTTCTCCGGGTCCCCGGAATCGTTGAAGGTCATGCGCCCGGTAATACCGTCGTACTCCCGGAGCCCCGCAATCGCCGCGCGGATATTGTCCCGGTCCTCCTGGAGATTCCCGCTCAGCCCCGCCTGCTGAATCGCGTTGAGCGCTATGTAGATAGCGTCGTAGGTCAGCGCCGCCACATCGTCGGGAACATAACCGTAACGGGCATTGTAATCATCGATGTAGGCCTTCGTAGCTCCGGTGGCCCCCGCGGCGGCGTAGTGGGTGGTAAAGTAGTAACCCTCCACAGCGTTATTGCTCAGGGAAATCAGGTCCGCGGAACCCCAGGAATCGCTCCCCATGATGGGCTTGGTCCAGCCCAACTGCTGGGCCTGGGGCACAATCTTGGCCACCAGATCATAGTAAACCGGCAGATAGAGCAGGTCCGCCCCCGAGCGGATGATCCGGCCAAGCTGAACCTCAAAATTCGTATCCTTCTGCCCGTGGCTCTCAAAGGCCGTTACCGACCCGGCCCCCTTCGAAGCTATCCAGCTATCCCGGAAAAGCTCCGCCAGGGTCTTGGAATAATCATCTTCCAGATTGTAAAGAATGGCCACCCGGTTCGCCCCGAACTGCTCCTGGGCAAACTTCGCGCCCACCGGCGCCTGGAAGGGATCCAGGAAACAGGCCCGGAAGACATAGGGCCGGTTCTCCGTGGTGGCGGGATTCGTTGACCAGGGCGCAATCATGGGCGTCCTGTTCTCATCGGCGATCTGCCCGGCGGGAATGGCCCGCCCCGACCCCTGGGGCCCAATCATCACCAGCACCTGATCCTGCTCGATCAGCCTCAGCGCCGCCTGCACAGCGGACTCCGCCTTCAGCTCGTTATCCACATAGATAAATTCGAGCTTGTACTTCGTCCCCTTCACATCCCAGCCCCCGGCGGCATTGATCCGCTCCCGAATCATCTCCCCGGTATTACGGGGCCCCTCGCCGATCATGGGCGAATCCCCGGTAAGCGGAATATTGAACCCAATCTTGAGAGTCTGCTCCTTGGGCGCACAACCCAGCGAGAGCGCCAGCACTGCGGCCAACGCCGCATAAACCGTCTTTCTCATACATTTCCTCCTTTACACATCCGGGGCGCCCCGGAAAAGTTCCCCCCACTATACAAAAATGCCTGCCCCGTTGCAAGCGCCGGAAAGTGAGAGGTTAGGAGGGGGCCAAGCCCCCTACGCCGGAGCCTCCTCCCCGGCAGGGCCGCAAGCGGCCCCGCCGGGTCCGGGGTCTCCGGCTACCCCCGTGCGGGGGGAGTCCCCCCCGCAACGCCCCCGCCCCATCCCCGGAGTTTGCGCGGAGCGCAAACTCCCAAGCTGAAGCCGCAAAGCGGCTTCAGCAGCGCAAGAAACTCCCGGTATTGGCGGTCATGTTTAGTGTTTGTCGATCTTTTATTCGGGGGGGGGGTCTAATACTCAAGAGCCCGCTCATGCGGGAAACCTCCGGGGCGGTTCGAAAGCGGGAAACGGGAGTCGGACCCGCGACATCGACCTTGGCAAGGTCGCGCTCTACCACTGAGCTATTCCCGCATTAGGGGCTCCCCCCCTTCTGCGAGAGAAGGGACTCGAACCCTTACGCTTACGCACCAGATCCTAAGTCTGGCGTGTCTACCATTTTCACCACTCTCGCAGGACCGCCGCCGCCTGAGCCGCCGGCAAACAACGCCGGGCCGCAGCCGGGAGCCTGCCCGCCATTCGGGCCCTCCCAGCCTAGCCTGAAACGCGGAAAAAAGTCAAGCCTGCGGCGGCAGCCGCCAGGAATTCAAAGTTTGAAAACTTAGGCATTTCTATCCAAAAACCACTCAAATTATTCATAATTTGAGTGGTTTTTACCTTAGCCTGCCACCCCTTCCAGTCAGGAATTCTAAGTTTTTGCCGGTATCTACGCCTC
>JAISQV010000228.1 GCA_031273985.1 Spirochaetaceae bacterium
GGTATAAAATATTTACTGTAACACCCTGCGCCGTCCATGGCGCAGGGCGGTTGTAGTGGGGGCTAAAAAAACAGCGTATAACAGGTCTGTATATGCTTCGGGCGCAGTAGCGCCCTCGGGCTCCGAAAAACCGCAGTCGGGCTGCGCCCTTTGTGCGGTTTTCTCCGCCACATTTTGGCCCGCCGCAATGCTTCGCATTGCTTTATGGGCGGGCCAAAACGTCATATACAGCCGGAACGGAAGGCCCAGCCTTCACGTAAGTCGTTGCTATACAACGACTTACGTGAGCCCGCCGGGCCGCCGTCTACAACCGGCCCACGCCCCTCCCCGAAAGCCGCCCGCCCGCGCCCCGCCGGGCGGCCTATCCGCCCCCCGGCCCGAGGAACACCTCCCGCCACGCTTCGTACATCTCCCGGGCCTTCTCCACGTCCGCCACGTACTCCGCAATCAGGACCCAGTACCGGAGCGGCACCATGACCGTTTCCCCTTCCAGCGCCGGGACCGCCTCCCCCCCGGGCCCCAGGGGGTCCGGGAAGGCGGGAAAAGACAGGCCGGGGTCAAGCGCCTCCGTCCTTACTTGCGTTGTGGAGCAGGCTGAGACTGTGAGCAAAATCAGCAGCAGCGTCGCCGGTATGTAACGTTTCCTTCTTCCCCTCCGCATTTCTCCGGGCCTCCTCTTTCTTCCTCTCGTATTCCCCGAGCCGCCGCAGCTCGGTTCTCGCCGATTCCAGCGCCCCCCGAAGCTCTTCCGCCTCCCGGCCCCGCGCCGCCGCGGCCCTGGCCGCGACCGCCAGGGCGGCGGCAAGCAGGGCGACAAGCGCCGCCGCCCCCGCCAACACGCCGGTCACGGCCTGCCCCCCAGGCGGATGTCCCGGATCTTATCCAGGATAATGGACAGGTACACCGGCGTGAAAACAGCCGCCAGCACTACCCCGGAGAGGAGGATTTCCTCCATGCTGAGCCCGAAGGGTTTGGGGGACAGGAGCCCCCAAAACGCCTTGAGCAGGGACAGCGCCGCTATCCACGCCCCGGCAACTACCATCGAGGCCAGGGATATGCCCTTCGCCCCCGGCTGCTTCAGTTCTTCCCCCGTACCGCTCATACAACCTCCAATTCTACGCCCTCGTGTTTAAGGGCCTCCGCTACGGCCTCAGCCGCGCCTATAGCGTCCTCCGGGCGCGCGAAGCGGATGCAGCCCAGCGTCGTGACCGACGCGGAGTAGTGCAGCCAGTAGCCTAAGTCCTGCACCTGTTTTTCCGTCTCCCGCAGGTAGTCCCCGTCGGCGTCCAGTTCCCACACGTTCACATGCTGCCATGCGTCGGTACGGATTTTCACCGGCCCGTAGGTGCCGGAGTCAAAGCCCTTTTCCCGCTGCCAGTCGAGGCCGGTTACGCGCCAGAGGCCTTTAGGAAAGGGCCGGGGGTCGTAGGGCTTGTTGTCAGGGATGCTCAATACCACCTCGTGACTCCTCCGGGTCCTGTCCCTGAGCGTCCGTACCAGGTTGCTTACGCAGTACGCGGCGTCCGGGAGTATGAGCCTCGCCGCCGCCAGGTCCGCTATGATTCTCATTTTCTTACCCCAAAAACAGTTTTACAATCGCGGGCAGGTGGGTTATTACCGCCGCCGCTGCGGCGGTTCCCGTTATCACCAGGACCCGCCCGGTAACGGTGTCCCAGAGCCGCGCTTTTTTCTTGACCGGCTCGTCTTCAAGACGGTTAAGCCGCTCCCAGTTTTCTTTGATGTGCTCCTTGTTTTTCGAGTGTTCCAGCATGAGCTGGTCCCACTTCACCGTGAAAGCCGCCTTCCAGGTTTCGTCATTGCGGCCCTCCCGGTCTATCCGTTCCAGGAGGGCCTCTATCTTATCAAGCCGCTGGAGTATGGCGATGATGTTTTCGCTTTCTTCGCTGCCGTTCACGGTTATTCTTCCCCCCAGGTTCCTTGTACTGCCCCAACCCCCGCTATGGCGATAACCGCCGCCGCGGTCGCGGCGAAGTTATTGGCCAGGCAGAGCGGGGCTTCTTTAGGGCTCACTGATTTGCCTCGTTTCGTGTCATGCCCCCCCCCTCCCGCGCTCAGGCCGGCCCCGTCTCCGCCTCAAGCTCGTTGAGCCGGGCGAGCTGCGCCTGGTACCAGGCGGTTTCGCCGGGGTACAGTTCCTCCAGCGGCGCGCCCAGCTTGAACGCCTTGAGCGCCCGGTAGTCCCGCTCCGCTATGGCGTCCCGAATGCCCTTCATCTCCCGGTACCGGGCCTGTGCCGGCGTGTCCTGTAAATCGCTCATGTCCCGCTCCTTATGGTATGTTCCAGCCGCCCGCGGCTGAGTCGCCGGGGGCGGTGCCCGCGCCCGATGCGCTGACGTAACAGTATTTATAGGTGGCCGTGGTGGGGGCCGGGGTGCCGCCCCGGTTCTGCAGCATCCCCTTGCACTGGTAGAAGCCGCAGCCGGAGCCGTAGGTATTTGGAACTGAAATAATGCCGGTGCCTGTGCAACTTGTGAGATTGGTGCAGTTGTCAAAACCGTGAGCGTATGCGTCCATATTGAAAGTTGATGCTCCTCGATACGTTTTAGCGGTTCCCGTACAGCCATTGAGATACGTGCAATCTTTGAAAGCGTAGGCATTGCCGTAATAGTAGTTAAGGTTGGCAGTGACGGTGGCTGTACAGTTTGAGAGGCTGGCGCAGTTATAGAAGCCGAAAACGTTAGTATAAGAGGTCTCAGCCGCATTATCAGTAACGGTGCACCTGCAGTCGGTAAGGCCGGCGCAATCATGGAAGCCGTGAAAGATGATTCTATATATCGAGTCGCCACTGTCCCAGCCTTTGGCAGTACTGGTAATAGTACTCGTACAATTGAAAAGAGTGTCGCAGCCTGAAAAGCCTTGGCTGACAATTTTTCCGATGCTATTATGGCTGCCGGAGAAGATGTTAGTGTTTATACAGTCGGTCAGGTTGTTGCAGTCTTTGAAGCCGCAGACGAGGGATAACGTGTTGGTTGCGGTATTGTAGAAGGTGCAGTTTGTCAGGTTTGTGCAGTTCTTGAAACCGTTAAGGCCGATGCCGGCGGAGGATGTCCCCTTGAGATTGACCCCGTTCATCCAGTAGCCCATACCCACGGGCTCTACGGAGTAGTAAAGTATGTCCATGACTGTGCTGCCGTTACTGGACTTGGCGAAGATCAAAAAACTCGACGGCTCCCCGACCACGACTTTGGTCCCGGCCACGGTGAGGTTCACCCCTTTGGTGAGCGTCCAGGAGCCTGACTTGATTAACACCGTGGAGTAGTCGTTTCCCGCCGCCGCGTTAGCCCAGTCCAGCAGGGCCTGGTCGCTGTCCACCACAAAGGTTGCGCCGGTATAGCCCCCGGCGCCGCCTCCGCCGCTCCCGCCGCCCCCGGCGCTCATGCCGTCCAGCTTCGCCTTGTCCTCAGCGCTCATCAGCCCCGCCGCGGAGGCCGTGGCCTCTCCGGGGTTTACCTGCGCCCCCGCCTGGATGCCGGCAAGCTTGATTTTCTCCGCCGCGGTCAGGAGCCCCGCCGCGGAGGCCGTGGCCGCCCCGGGGTTCACCTGCGCCCCCGCCTCGATGCCGGCGAGCTTCCCCTTTTCCCCCGCGCTAAAGTCCGCCTCCGACAGCCCCTTCCCCGTCTCCTTATCAACCTTGTTGTTTTCCAAATTGATCAGGGCCGCCTGGGTTGCGTCCCACCCGTTGAGGCTCATGCTCCCGTCTTCTTCCACAAAAGTCTTGCCGGGGAGCGTAGAGCCCTTCACCACGCCGAGGCTGCTGTTGGTGGCCACGGCTATGCCCGTCTCCCCCATGTCCGCCCAGACGTTCGCCGTCTCGTACCAGACGTAGGTCTTCCCGAAGGCCCGGTCGTCCAGCGCGGTAAGGTCCGCGGGAGCGCCGGTATTGCCCGACGCCTCCGCATACGCGGCCTGCAGCTCCGTCTGCGTGGGCGCCGCGCTCTCCAGCTCCACCAGGTAGTAGGTCTTCTTGCCCTCGATACTGTCAAGCCGCAGGGTGTTTGCCTGGATTTGAAGGAAACTCTCCGCCGGCATGATACCGGCGCGTTCCGTACTGGCCACGGGCAGCGGCATCGCCTCCTCCGTCACTTCCCCGCCGGCCACGCCCACGCTCTTTTTGGTCAGGCTGACGCTGGTAACGGCGCCCTCTTCTACGGAAAGGCCCTGCAGCAGCCTCCCGGAATCCCCGGCGACGGCCTTGTCTATCTTCGCGGCTACGGCCTCTTCCAGCGCCGCGTCCGCCCCCTCCCGCGCCTGCGCCTCCGCCGCGAGGGCCTCCCCCAGCGCCGCGCCCGCTTCCTGCCGCGCAGCGCTCTCCGCCTCAAGCTCGTCCCGCAGCGCGGTATCCCCCCCAATCCGCGCCTGCGCCTCCAGCGCGAGGGCGTCCCCCAGCGCCGTGTCGGCCGCCGCCCGCGCCGCCGCCTCCGCCGCAAGCTGCGCCTCCAGCGCCGAGGAACGCTGCGCCAGATACTCCAGCTCCTCCGGCAGCCCGCTGATGGCGCTCTTGTCCACATAGGGCAGCTCGTTCCAGGGCAGCGTCAGGCCCGGATGCGCCGGGTCCGCCCTCCCTATCTTGAGGAGCATCCCTCCGTCCTCCCGGAACTCGACGCCCAGGGACGCCTCGTAAAGCCGGGGGTTTACCGTTTCCCACTCATCGGTGGTGCCGTGAAAAAATTGCAGTGCCGCTTTCATGCCGAAAGCCTATACCGGAAATTTTTTTCGCGTAATAACTTTGGGAAAATAAGTATGCGGGGCGGTTATGCGGTTATTTTATGCCAAGGAAAATCCAGAAATTCCCTTCTTCCTTCGCCGTGAGGATTTCCTTCCCGAGGCCCGCCGGCAGGCCGGTGGCGTAAAAGAAAGCTTCGGCCGCGTTGATACGCGCTTCTTCCCACTTCTCGTTAAAGGCGGCGTTGGCGGCGCGGGTAAGGCTGGCCGGAATAGGGTAGGGAGTAAAGCGGCTCTGTTTAATACGGGCTGTCTTGCCTTCGCTGAGCCTCCGGCCAAGGTCTCGGGCACTGTAGGCCAGCCCGCCCCCGAGTACCGGGATAGACTCAAGCAGCCCGGCGCCCGCGTCAATGCCGCGGTACGCCGGATTAAGCTTTTCATCGTCCTCTTCTTCTTCCATCGCGCCGACAACCGCTGCGGCCATGGCGTAGGCCCCGACCGTCATCAGGGCCTGCCAAATATTGTGGCGGCGGACGGCATAGGGCAGGTCAAAAGCCAGGTTTTGAAAAATCACTGCCATAGGCACCTGGAACTGTAAAAACATCTGCGCTACGGGGCCTTTCTTTCCCCGGAACAGGGGCGGGAGGTCCGCGGTACGGCTCGACGGCTGGGTGTCCCGCACCACGCCGTCGGCGTAGAGCACCGCTTCCGCGTCCGCAAGCTCCGCCGTCATGGCGGGGCCCTTCGTGCTGAGCTCCTCCAGCTTCTGCCGGTACGCGGCAAGCCAGCCCGGGGCGACAGTCCAGTAATCGATCAGCTCAAGCCCGTGCATACCGGCTTTTTCAACGGATGCCAGCGCGGATTCTATCTTCCCGGTTACTCCCGGCAAATACATCTGTTCGAGCCGCTTTACCATTTCAATAGAAGGATCGTACATACGGGTTTTCATGAACACCGATTTTTGAGCGATAAGCTCTCTTGTTTCCGGGTTCGAGATAAATTCCGCCAGAGCCGCCAGGTACCTGTGCGGGCCCATGTATTGCAGGAAAGGCGGCGGGCTCGTAACGGCCTGCTTTATGATGCTGGAAAGGCGCCAGCTCAGGACCGCCGCCGGATAGTGCCCCCGGACCAGGCGGGTTATTTCATCCAGGGCCGAATACTCAAGGGCGTTCTGCGGGGAGGCAAGATCGCTTATCCACTTTCTGACATAATCGGTAGCGGCGTTTGTATACTTAAGCTGCATGGCTTCCCGCAGCGCCCCCGAACCCTGCCCCTCGAATATCTGCCGCATCTCCCGCAGATAGGGGCCGTAGGCCATCAAGTGTTCCTGCTTTACCACCATGCCGTCCCAGGTCTTGTAAAGCCCCAGGCGTACCGGCGTCTGATGCCAGGGGCCTATGTCTATACGGTGAAGGGTAAAACCTTTTTCAGGCGTCATGCCGAAGCCCGTAGCGTTCAGTATTTCATTGATACTCTGCTGCTCCAGGTCTTCGCCTATGGCCTGTAAGCGCCCCAGGGGGACGTAGTAAAGCTCGCTCCCCAGCTCCGCATTGAATTCCCGCGCCGTAAATTCCCGGAGCCGCTCATAGTTGGCGTCATAATCCGCCGCTATGATACCCTCCACGGCGCGGAACTTCGCGTTTTCAGGCTTCGCCAGGAACTCATCCAACAGGGACATAGCGGCGCCGTAACGCTTCAGTGCCCGCTCTTCGATCTCCAGGGCCAGGGCCGGGTCCGGGCGCCATGCGGGGGCGTTTTCTTCGTTGATTGACGCGGCCTTCATTACACGCCGTTCTTCAGCGTCTAAAAAGTTACCGAATACAACCGCCGCGTAGGCCCGCTCGTTGAACCCCGCCCGGCGCAGGTAAAGCAGCTCGTCCAGGGTAAACGAGGTGCGCTTAAACCCCGGAGTGTCCAGAATAAACGTATGTTTCCAGAGCTCATTCGGCTTTATGCCTTCCTTGGCAAGCTGCTCTTCCACAGTTTTCCGCCGCTCCAGCATCCGGGTATTCTCCTCCCGGTAGGCGCGATCCTCCCCCTCAACGGCGAGCCGGTAAACCAGGCTGTTTTCATCGCCCCCCAGCATCCGGAAAAACCGCCGCCCGTTCATCAGGGAGTAAAACAGGTTGGGCAGCCATGCCCGGCGTTTCTCTTCCGCAGAGTCTTCCGCCGTTCCCCTGACGCGGCTTTCAGCCCTTTTCAGCTTCCCCCGGAGCAGGGCGTTGATTTTACTCTGGTTACTGATGCGCATGACCCGCCGGGCGTCGTTCCGGGCCGCCAGCGCGTCCCGGCCCTGCTGCCTAATGTCGCTTATTATGCCGCCCAGAGTCTCAAGGTCCTCCATAGTCCATTCGTTAATATCGCTGTTTTCCATCTTGTAAAGGATGTCCGCGGGTATAACGTCCCGGAGGCTTTCGGCGATGCGCCGGTCTTCCTCGGGCGAAAAGGGCTGGGGCGGTTCAAGAGAATCGATGCCCAACTCGTCAAGGATGGTTTTGTCATCCAGAAGCAGGTTATAGAGGCGGTTGCGCTGGACCGCCGTCAGCTCCGTGTAGGCCCGCACCGTGCGGTTGGGGCCCCCCGCCCCCTTGTAAGCTGAAGCGGTATACACAATCTCTTCCGCCTGCCGGAATTCTACCGGATGTTCCCTGCGGAATTTCTCACGGTACTCCTGATCCGTGGTAAACGCGGCGTACAGTTCGCGCAGCTTCTTCGCCCGAGGCCCCAGGAATTTGGAAATACTGCGGTACAGGTTTTTAAAATGCCCCTGTATCCACTGTATCTGGTGGGCCTGCTCTATGTGGGTCGTGTTCAAATTCGGCTTGCGGGTTACGGCCCGGACCTCCCGCTTCCTGATTTCACGCCAGTCCTGAATGGCCCGCAGCGCCTGAGCGGTTTCCTGCAGTTCCCTAATTAAGGTTTCAACCTCTTTTATGTGCTGGCGTTCCGCGGTATTCAGATTCTTCAGGAACGCGCCGTACTGTATCCGTAAGCGCTGTATCTCCCCTTCAAGTTTCCTAATCTTCGCCTGCTGTTTCCTGTTCGCCGTGAGCCCCTGGGGGCTCGTGTCCCGCTCCGCTTCACGGGCCAGAAGCTTTTCTTTCGCAAGCATCTGATTATTGTAGTCCAGTATTCGCTGGTAATCGCTCAAGTCCGCTTTCTTTTTGTCGAGCCGTGCCTGGGTCTGGCGTTTCCGCTCGTTAAGCTCCGCTTCATAATCCGCAATGCCCGGATCGTCAATCTGCAAGGTACGGTTTTCTATCTTTTCCCCTATCGCTTCGTAGTTAATTTCCCTCCGTATGCGGCTGAGTTCCTCCGGGCTCGCTCTGGCGATCTCATCTTCCCGGCCCCGGTCCAGCCGCCCTATTCTGGCCGCCTCGGTTTCTTCGGGCATCCAGCTTGCGTCGCCTGAAAGCAGCGCGTAGAGTTCCATGTAGGCAACGGGCCGGTTCCTTATTTGGGTAACGAGATTCCGCTTAACCTCTTCGGGAATCCTGCCGTTGCGGTCGCGCATATTCCAGGAGGGATGGCTGAGTTTTGCCGCCGCCCGCAGGGCCGCTTCCCGCGCTTCCTGCTCCTCCGGCGTGTCGGGGCGGAAGCCGGAATCTTCCGCCTCCGCTTTCAGCCTGTATAGTTCCTCCACCCCGTTCCCGGAAACGACAAAATCAAGAAAGTCCTCAACGGTACGCGGTTCGGCGCCCCGTATAGAGAGGGTTTCCGCCGTGTCCCGGCCCGCTATCGCCTTGGCGCTTTCCCAAAGGCTCCGGTACCACGCGTCGTCCGCGCCTTCGGGAACAAGGGCAAGGGCCGCCCGCTCCTCGTCAAACCAGGAATTATGTATCATCTCCTTGAATTCCTGCCAGGTGTCAAAGGCCGCCGCGTAGGTTACAAGCCACGGGTTTTGCGAAAGGAAGGCCCCCAGGTCTTCGTCCTGAAAGAGTATAGAGGGGTTCTCCCGGCTAAAGGTCCCCGCGTTATCCGTGGCGGATTTTATTTGGTTTGGGGAAAAGGTAACGAATTCCCTTCCCTCGGCTTGTCCCAGAGGATCATAAGGCCGGATAATACCATCGTATCCCAGGGCCTGAATAAACGGGTTAAGAATGTCGATGTCCCGAAAGTCTATCTGCCGCCATTCAAAGGTATTCGTATCGTGGAGGCTTTTCAGCAAAATTTCTTTGAATTCTTCCAGGCTGGTATTTTCGGATACTTCCGGTAAAAAGTCATTGTAAAAATCACGGATCGCGCTGCCTTCCTCATTCCGAAAGGCCAGATAGTTTTTCCGTAAATCCTGGAATTGCCGATTGTTTTCAAGCTCCGATTCGTCTTGCTCAAAAATGTCCATCGTCATGTCATTGATGGCTTCCCTGATTTCATTAAAACTATGTTCATCCAAAACCAGGGGATTTTTAATATCCAGGTAATTCTTATATAAGCCGCCGGACGAGTACCCCCCGGCGACACTGGAATCAGAGGCATGGAATACCCCCTGGGCGTTCATGAACCGGTCTAACCCGTCTTTATCCCCCCGGTACACGGGCAGGGGTTCCCCGTTCGCGTCTACAACTTTTGATATGCCGGGGGCTTGCAAAATTTCAAGGAGCGTACTATCCTTTACAGTATTGGAAAGGGAACCCTGAAGGCCCGAGTTTGTTCCTCGGATGACTTCAATGAGGGTTCCCTTTTCTATTTGGCTCAGGTTATGCTGGTAATACCAAACTCCCGCATTTTCCCCTAAAACGATATGGGCGGTGTATTTTTCCCCCTCCATCTCAAACCCGGTTACTAAATGCTTAAAAGCGTAATAGTGCGGGTCCGCCCTTCTTGGGGCTTCTTCGGCAATCAGCACGGCATTTTTTAACAATGCGGGAATATGGGCAATAGTCTTCATGTAGGCCGGGTTGCTCATGCCGTAGGAGGTTATTTTATCTATGCCGTTATTGCCTAACTTTATGGGGCCGGGCACATCGGGATTTTCCAGCTTTTCATTTTCGAGAAGCGTTTTCAGATAATTTATAATGGAATTGCGGTTTTCTTTGGGGCTTTTGCCTATTTCATACTTACCGGCATAGGCATTCCCGTCAAGGGTTATGTCCCCGGCAGTATAGAGTTTTTCAATCCTGGCCGCCCGCTCCCAATCCCCGAACCACTTTTTGAAATCAGAGGTCCGGACCGCGTACCAGGCTTCCCGCCCCTTTTCCTCCCCCAGCTTCGCAAGCAAAAGGGAAGGCTCCCCGTTGGGGGCCCGGTACTCCGCCGCAGTGCCGGCGTAGCGGTCCCGGAGAGCGCGGATCTCCGCCGTAACCCGGCCCCGCTCCGCCGCGTCCGGGATGCGCAGGGCCCGCGCAATCAGCGCCGCCGTGGGGCTGTGGCCGCGGTCCCCTTCGGGTACGAGAGCCTCCGCGTAAAGAACGCCGGCAAGCTCCGCCGCCGCGTCGGCCCGCGCCGCCCTGGGCGCGCTTTCATCGGCAACGGCACGTCTCAGGGCTTCGATATTATTTTCCCGGTTGGTTTCGGCGGTACGGAAAATACCGTCCCAAAAAGCTTTTTGTTCATCGGTCAGAGTATGCCCGTTTTTTACCAGCTCATAAATCCGGCGCATGAACGCCTTTATTTTCTCAAAAAGCCCTTTAAGCGTTTCCGTGGGCGCTTCGCCGGTCTCAAGGTATTTTTCGTATGAGCGGGCCGCCTCCTCGTCGTTTTGAAAAAGCTGCCTGTATTGGGCAAGGTCGTCCCCCTCCAGGGTTCGTGAAAAAACATGAAGAAACTCGTGGGCCGCGGTGGACGCGTCGGCCCAGGTACTTCCGGCAATGAGCGCCTTACCGTTGGCGGGGTCAAAGACCGTGGCGCCGTTTACCGGCGCTCCGTGGTTTTGATCCGCCGCAATCTGCCCCGCGTCCTGTCCGGTGAAGACACCTTCCTGAAAGTTCCGGTTAAGGTACTCCTCCAGGGAAAGGTTGTGATAATCCGCGTGGAGCTTCACGAGCTCTATATTGGCCCGGCGTTCCAAAGCCGGGATATTAGGCATGGCCCGCGCAAGGCCCTCGTCCAGGGCGCGCTCGGCTCCGTCAAGGTCCGGCAGGAGCGCCGTTTCCGCCAGCGTTTCTATTGCCGGGCTCACCGGCGGGTCCCACCAGCGCGGTAATGTTTTACCCTCCGCCACTCGGGCGGCTATTATTTCATCCCGTGTCTGCGCCTTCTTTCCGGTGTTGGGTTCCGCTGTGGCCGCGCCCTGCGGCGTTCCGGCCTGACGTTTCGCCGCCGCCTCCCAGCCTATATGCGCAGCGCTAAAGGCCTTGCCGCTGGGCCGGTATGTTGTCTCGTCCCATGTTATATCCTGCCCCAGATCGTCGGCAAAATCCTGCAGCAGTTCTTCCTGCAGCCCTTCGCGGCCCGCGGCCATGCGCACCCGGCCTATCTCGATACGGCCCCCGTGCAGCTCATAACTAATCGCGCCGTAGCTGTTTTCCGCCAGCCCGCCCGGGTCCCCCGCGATAAATTCGCCCCTGGTAACGCCCCGGGCGTTCCGCTCGCGGTGATGCTCCGCATAGAGGCTTCCGTCTCTGCGGTAAACTTCGCCCTGCGCCGCGCTCGCCCCGCCGTAAAGCCGGGCCCGTTCATTCGCCGCCGTCAGGGCGTCTTCTTCCCGCTGCTGTTCCTGCTGGTTGGCGCTGTACAAATCCCCGGCTATTTCGGTCTTGGTCTTATCCGTCATGGGCTCGAAAGACCGCATCGTGTCCATTTCTTTTTTAATGGTTCCCGCGTCAGGGGCAATCAGTTGTACCTCCCGCAGCCGCATCGTGTCGCTGCGGGATATGGCCGCGTCCCGTATGAAGATGGGCACGCCCAGCACGAGGCCGGTCAGGAAACCGCCCTTAAAGGCCTCCCAAATCTGGGCCCGGTTTTCCTCAGCGCTCTGCCGGGCAAGCCGCAGGCCCTCGTTGCCCGGCTGTCTGAGCGCGGCCAGGTACTCCCGGTAGGCGGCGGTGGCCAGGTCCTCCGCCGCCCGCTCCACCCGCGGCGCTTCCCTGTCAGGAGCCCTGGTGCCGCTTACTTCATTGAGGGCTCCTTGCAGCCCCTCCATACCGGCAACGCCTCCGCCCATGAGCCGCCCCGAAACGTCAAGCATCCCGGAGTAGCCGCGCCTCACGCTTTCAAGGTAGGCGGCGATCTCCGAATCATCCGGCGCCCGCTCAATACGGCGGGCCGCGGCCTGCCGGGCGGCGTAGTCCCCTTCCGCGGCGGCTCTTTCCCCGGCTATCTGGCGCCGGGCGGTTGCCTCCGTCTCCCTTCGGGCTTCTTCCAGGAAGCCTATGCCGGTTACTTCCTGCAGGGCCTCTTCCACGCCCTCCATGCCGGCATCAATGAGGCCGCCGCCAAGGAACCGCGCTATAGCGCCAAACTTCCCGGAGTAGTGGAGCCTTTTAAAAATCATCTGGCCTATGCCGGTGCGGGTACCCAGCGCCGGCACGCTGCCCAGAGCCGCCTCAATCATGCCTTGTATCGATCCTGATATAAGCGCAACTCTCCGGGCGGTATCGTCGTCAATGCCCTGGGAGAGCAGGTTGATATATTCAAGGCCGGTCATGTCCCAGGAGGAGATAGCGGCGGCGGAGACAACACCCAAAACCGGATTAATAAGGCCGCCCAGAAAACCGGCGCCGGCGGCGGAGGCGCTGAAGGCCCAGGAAGTGCCGACGCCTTTAAGCCCTTCGAGAAACCAGCCGCGCTGCACGCCGTCGGCCAGCTCCTCGTTTTCCCTGGCTATAGCCTCCGCCTCCCGCCAGAGCCGGTTGCGTTCCTCCGTGTCGGCGTTGCCCCACAGCCTCATACCCAGAGCCGCAAGGCGTTTCTGGTTGGTGCCCAGGGCGAAGGAGTCTGAAACCGCCTTAAAGGCGGTCTTGGGGTCCCGGCGCACCCGCTCGTCATAGGCGGCCTCAAGAATATCGTCCTCGTGGGTATAGGCGTCCTTAAACGAAATTTGATACATCCGGGAAAGCTGTACCGCCGTGGCCACGCGGTAGCGGTTGGCCTCGTACTCTTCGTTAGTTTGCTCGCCGGGAAAAACCTGGTTGAACAGGGCGAAATCCTCTTCAGCCAAATTGAGGCGGTAACGTTCCGGGTTCCGCTCAAAGTCATTGAGAAAAGCGAATTCCTCGTTGGAAAGCTCCGCGCCGCCGTATTTCCTGATGTTCCCCTGCCGCCGCGCCGCCTGCGCCGCGTAGTCCGCTTCTATCTCCGTATCGCTGCGGAGGCTCCGGGGGCCGCGGGCAAACTGATCCCGCGGTAAAAAATCACTCAATACTAAACTCCTCCGCGTGAAGGATTGCTCTGGCTTCAGCGTATTGCGCCGGCGTCAGCCGCCCGGCCCGGTAAAGTTCCCGCGCTCCGGCGGTGCTAATCTCGCCGCGCTCGTTGGTACGTCCCCAGCCCGCGGTTGGGGAAATGCGCTTTGCCACGGTTACCCAGGCCGCCGCTTCTTCGCCGCCCGCTCCCGCGTCCCCGGCCCGCGCCCGTTCTTCCTGCAGTATCCATTCGCCTTCTTCCGTACCCCGGATGCGGTAGCGTTTGCCGCTCGGGGAAACGCCTGTTACTTCCTTCCCGTTCTCGACACTGACGCTTCCCGGCGCGAAACCCAAATCCCTGGCCATGAGTTCCTGCGCCACGGAAATGTAGCTGGCCACGCTGTCGTTCATGGTTGGGGATGTAAAATAACCGTTACCGTCGCGGGACCTGGTGGCCACGGCGGGATTGGCCAGCGCGGCGGCGTAGCCTCTGGCGGCCTGCGCCACATCGCCCGAGACCCGGTACTGGCTAGCGCTGTCCGCGGGGGAATCCCTAAGCAGCGAATTTTTCTCAAGCAGCGCCGCCACGTACCCGTTCTTAATTTCCCTGAGCCGCCGCACCAGGGCTTCCTCGGCCTCTTTGCTGTGGTTGCCCGCATATTCCCATGCGGCCATCGCGTTAAGCACGCTGGCGGCCAGGTCCCGCCCGGCCTGCCCTCCGTCCAGGCCCTGGTCTTTAAGCGCCGCCAGCTCGCTTTCGCTCATGGAAATAATCTCCCGGAGCGCCGCGGCCCCGGTTTCCATGCCGAATAAATTGCCCAGCCGGTCCCCCGTCCCGGCTATAAGATTGCTGTCAAACTGCGCCCGCAGCACCTGGGCGTCGATGCCGTTTTCCTGCGCGTACCTGCTGAGAGCGGTATAGGCTGCGGCAAGGGAAACGCCGGGGTCCAGAGCGTTGCCCGCGGCGTCCACGCCGGGGCGGGCGGCGTCGAGGCCCTGGTAGACGGAACTTTGCAGGCTCTTCAGAAACGCTTCCTGCCCGCCTGAAGCCCCGCCGCTGCCTCCGGCGGTTCTCGACGTGTCCAGGAAGCCGCCTATGCGGGCGCGCTGCAGGATTGAAAAATCCTCCCCGTCGCCTGACGCCACGCTGTCCCGCGCCCCGGCGTACCGGTCGTGCAGGTCCAGCGCCTGCTGCAGCAGCCGGGGGTCCCCTGTCTCCGCGTACTGCCGCGTCAAACTTTCAAACCTGTTCTGAATACCCTGCCACCAGTTGGAATTGCGGTTCTGTACCGCCTCTATGCCTGCCTCCGCGGCCCGCTGTACCAGCCGCTCCCGGTTGGCGACCCCCGCGAACTCTTCCCGCGCGGCGGCGGCGGAAAGGTAATCCCGCCACTGCCGGGCGTTCATGTCCCCCACGTTGCCGACGTCCGTCATCCTCTGGAAAACCGCCGCCGCCGCCGCCGCGTCCGCCTCCTGGCGCTGCGTCTCGTTCATCGCCCCGAGGTCAAAATAGGCCTGGTTCTCCGCCCGCACGGTCTCCAGAGCCCGTTCCGGGTCCGGGTCGTTGAGCGCCTCGTCCAGGACCCTGTTGTGGGCCGCCCTGGCCTGGTCCCGCTCCCGCGCCAGCTCTGCCTCGGCGAACTTCTTGCCGAAGGTAACGTGGCCCTCGGCGCGTATCGCGTTGACACGGTCCACGTAGTAGCGGGAGTTGTTACCCGCGCCCATGGCGCCGCGGTACCAGTTGTCCAGCTCCTGGTCCATGAAGTCCCGGTATCTGGCCGGGTTATTCTGGAATTCCGGGTACTGGGCTATGACCCGGTATTGCATCTTCTCCAGCTCGCCGGCCTGAAGGGCTATCTGCCGGTCCAGAACATACCGCTGTTCGCGGCTAACGGTCTCCGCCACCTGCCCGCCGAAACGGGAAGCCGCGTTAAATACGTCAAAAAGAGTCAGTCTCTCCGCCATGTCCCCCCCTGCCTAAGACCTGAAATTGTTAAAGAAGTTCTGATAAAAGTTATTTACGCCCCCGGCCAATTTCCCGACGCTTCCGCCTATACCTCCGAAATTGTTGCTGTTCCGGCTTTTTTCCCACGCGTCGTAAGCCTTCTCCCCGAAGTTCCACCCTGACGAAGCCCCCTGAATACCCCCTACCAAAACGTTCTCCCAACTGGGCGCCGCCTGGTCTATGCGCCAGTCGAAGTCGCTCTGCCCGAGTTTCGCTATGCCCCTGTTGTACGCGTCCTGGGCGGCCTTGGCCTCGGCGCGGTAGCCGCCGCTCTCCCAGCTCCGCTTCTCCCGGTCCAGGTCCTCACGGGCCTGGCCTGCCTGGGTAACCAGGCTGTCAAGCTGCCCCTGGTTTTCCCGGCCCTGCAGCCCCGCGTTCCGGGCCAGGGCCGCCTCCTCGTAAGCCCGTGCCAGGCCCCCCGCCCCGTTGCCCCGCGTGCCGCTCATGCCCTCGGCGGCAAGGGACGCGCCGGTGCTGGCCGCCGTGCCTATCAGCGCGTCCTGTATCCCGTAGGCCTGGCCCAGCAGCCCCGTGTTGAACTGCCCCACGGCCTGGTTGACCCCGGCGTCAAGCCGCCGCCCCTGCAGGGCTATCTGGCCCTGCGCCTCGCTCCGCTCGATGCCCCACTGCGCGTCGCTGTAAGTCTTCCCCAGCAGGTACTGCTGCCAGGCCGTCTCCTTCTGGCGCTCGAGCTGTTCCTGCTCCCGTTTGCTTTGCGTTACGCTGCCGAATATGCCCGCAAGCCCGCCCAGTATTGAAAAACCAAGGGTAAAAGGATCCATCAGTTCGTCTCCGCGTTTACGCTTAAAATACGGCACCGCGTGGGCGCCGAATGGCTCAACTCAAAAAACACGTCGTACTCCCAACCGCCGGGAAAGTTCACCTTCACCACGCCGGAAAAGGGCCCGTCGCGGGAAATAAAGGTTTCCTCCCCGTTGGGCAGGGACCTGACGCGGGGCATGAAGCTGTCAAGAAACCGTATCAGGAGATTCTTGATATTGTTCTGCTTCATCCTCTCATTGGCGATAACCGGCATACTGCGGATAAGGCTCGCGTAGGGGTAGCCTACCCGCATGGTATGTCCGGGCACGGGGGCCTTGTCCGTGCCGAACACGGCGTCATCCGTCTCATCGTAGACCACGGCGCCGCCGTCATAATCCGCGCCGCTGCCGTCCCAGTCCCGGTAACTGTCCAGAAACACCTCCGGGCCCTCCTCCGTGAGGAGTTCCAGAAAAAACCGCGCTCCCCGCTTCAGGACCAGGTACACCTCGTCGCCGCCGCTTTCCCCCGGCATGGTGGCCACGCTCCTGACGCTTCCCTCCGTGGTAACGCGGCTCCAGGCGAAGGTGCCGCTCCCGCGCTCATAGAGCAGGGTAGCCAGGGCGCCGTCCTGCCTTGAGACAAAGATTTTAGTGTACGGGGAAGAAACGAAGTCGAAGTCGAAGGCCGGGCTCTCATGAAGCATGGCGGGGCTGAGCATGGCCATATTATTGGCGCGGAAATTATTGTCCTGCTGGGGAATATAGTATTCCACGAGGGCCCTGCCGCCGGCCTGAAAGAAACAGAAAGCGTCTCCCACGCTGGTGCCCTGAATACGGTCGCTTCCGTAGCGGCTGTTAAGAACGGCCTGCACATTGGTAGCGTTCACGCCGGAAGGGATAACCCACTCGGCGGTCTCGGTTCCCACGAGAATATGCTTGTTCTGGCCGATCCAGCGGATGGCGTCGCTCATATCGCTGGCAATCTCGAACGTAAAACCGTCATCGGCGGTAGGGTAGCGGTCCTCGATAATGTTGACGGTATAGAACGGGATATAAATATCCGTTGAACTCGTTATTCTGTTCAATACTTTTGAAAGGAGCGTTTCGGGATAGCCGTAATACCATTCGGTGCCTTTTGCCGTGTCCAGGCCGTAGCGCATGGTTGCCATGATTCGGGTCTCCGCGTCATTAGCCTGGAACGCCTGGTTTTCGGTGTATCTGGTTCTTTCCACGACGGTCCAGTTTTCCCAAGTTTTATTCCAGTCAGAGTCGCTGGCGAAAAAGGCGGTGCAGAAAGCGTCGATTTCCGATTGAAAATAGGCGCTGGCCTGCCCGTAAAGAGCGCAGGCGTTTTCCGGGAATGTCAACGTTGCCAGAACGGCCTCCGTATCGGGCGTTCCCTCCCCGTCGCCCCCGAATTTTTTATTCAGCACTATCTGGGTCTGATGCGCGTAGGTTTTTATATAAAACGTATGCTCCTCGACCCCGTAAAAAGGCAGTTCCCCGTCATTCGTTACCGCCTTGTAGTAGGCTGCGGTTCTCGTTACCGGGTCGTTTTCCCAGCTCTCGAATTGGGCTTTCTTCGCTTCAAGCTCCGCTTCTATAACCTGGTAATTAAAAATCTCGATTTTGGCGTTTTCCGATAAGGTTATGACGGCCCCGCTCATATCGGTAATTACGGCATCGTCAAAAAAACCGGAATCCGTGTGATATTCCTCGGGCCTGCGGGTAAACCGTATCGCGTCTATTTCCTTGTCTATTATTATCTTGTCGGGAGCTTCCGGCTCTATGGAGCCGAGCACCACGACATATTCCCGCTGTTCCGTAAGAAACAAATCGTAAGTTGAAAAATTGTAATAATCGTTTGACTTCGAGGCGAATATTCTCTGCCTGTTGTTTTTAGTCCCGGCAAACACTACCCGCCCGTTAAAGAATGTTACCGCGCAGGGGTAATTTCCGGGACTCTTCAGATACCCGCTGTAGGTTTCGTCATATTCCGTAACGGCTTCCAGCTCGCCTGTGATGTGTACGGCCACCTTGTTGAGAACGGGGAACAGGTCTGTTTGCAGGCTGCCGTCAACAAGCCGCACCCGCAACGGCGCGTAATTCTCATGCGTGAGAATCATCATGTCATAATTCTGCGCGTACTGCACCTCGTGAATCTCTTCCAGCGTCTGGTACAGGGGCGTCTGCGCGCTGCTTGTTACCGGGCTTCCCACGGGCTGCCCGTCCCGGTACATCCGCATCATGCCGGGGCTGAGAAACAAGAGAAAGCCCGACTCCCGGTCCAGAATGAAGGGTATAATCCGCCCCTCTGCGGGAAGCTCCGCCAGCCGCTTCATCCCGCGGCGGCGGCTTACCCCGCCGGTGGGAATAACGTCGAAGTTCTCAATCCTGCTGGCCCCCTGGTAGTACTGGGGCAAATCGATCCTGCCGAAAAGGGTTTCGGACAGTTCCCCCGCGGCGAAGTTAGTAATCAGCACGGCCCGACAACCCCAATTCTTCCGCCCACCACTTCCGCGGGCTCTGGCGGGAGGCCGCGGCGCTGAGGCTCGCCTCTTCCGCCGCCTGGCTTATAAGCATCGCCTCCTGCAGCAACTGCGTGTGCAGCCCCGGCTGGTCCGAGAGCTTCATGGCGAAGCGCGCCGCCAGCGTCAGTTCCAGATACTGCCAGAACTTCGGCTCGTAGGGCTCGTTGGCCGGCAGGCGGTAATCAGGATAATCCTCCCCGCCCTCCGGGTCTTCGGGCAGCGGGCCGGTTATGTCCGCCGGGCGGCCCGAGGTAACGGTCAGCTCCGTCTCCTCCCCCGGAAACCCCCCGCTCATATATTCCATCTCCATAACGTCTCCGGGCCTCCCCGCGCTTATATGCCCTCTGGGCCCCAGCGCCCTGCCGTTACTGATGTAGAGCAGCTCCGCCTTTTCCCGCGCCGTGCGGAGAAAGCGCCCCTCCACGATAAACGCCGCGTTGTCCTGCAGCTCCATGGGCCGGGCGCAGTCAAAGGGCAGGTCGTAGACAAAGGGGAAGTCGCCGGGAAGGTGCGGCATTCCCGTCCGGGCAAGCCGGGCGCGTTTCCGCCCGCCCCGCCAGGGCACCTCGGAAAGCGCCTCCAGCCACGCGGCCAGGTAGTATTCCCTCGCCATACGAAAAACCGCGTCCGGCCCGTCGGAAAGCGGGGAATGCCCCGCGTTGAGCAGCGCCCGGTTTACCAGGCCCCGGTCCATATTCATGCGTGTACCTTCTCGGCAAAAAAACCCCGGAGGGATTCCTCCGGGGGGCAGGGGTTACGCGCCGCCTTATACCGGCGGCGCCTCTTTATTTACCCGCGTAGGGTACGAGGTTTCCCGTGATGACGCCGGCGGTGAACGTGCCGGTTTTCGCTACGGCAACCCGCAGGTACGGCCCTTCGCCCGGCGACAGCACCACGCTGCAGACGCCGGCCTTGAGCTGGTCCAGGGTAAAGGTGTTTTTCCCTATGTCCACCCAGCCGGAGGAACCGTCGGGACCGCACTGTACCGTAACGGTTACCGCCGTGCCGCCCGCAATGTCTTCGGCGGCGAAAACATCCGCCCGCATATTGCCGATGTTGGCCTTCCCCAGGTTGATGATGTCAGGCAAAGCAGTACCGCTCCCGCTCATATCCAGGCTTCCGAAACTCAGGCTGCTGTCATAATTTACGTTGCCCATACTGCGCCCCTCCTTTAGGCTACGTGCTCTTCCGTGTCGCTGATGGCCTCTACGGTACGGACGCGGAAATTCCTGAGCATGGTGATGGGCCGCCCCCAGGGGTCCGTGGCGGTAAACACCACGTTCGGCTTCTTGTAGGCGGCCTTGTCGATGATGTCCAGCGCGGTGTAGTTCCCGTAAATCGCGTAGGTGGGCGCGCCCTGGGCCAGCCTCCTGCCCTTGGAAAGAATCACGTCCACCAGGTCCTCCGGGTCGTGGTCGGGCGCGATATTCGCCAGGCGGATAATGCTCCGGGGGTTTTCCAGGGCTATGCCCCACTGCAGTTTGAAGTAGGTCCGTAGCACCTGGTAGGTGCCCCCGTTACCGTCGTCCTTATCCTGCTTGCCCCTGCGCTCCACGCTGACACCGGCGGTGCCTATCCCGCGGGGGTATATCCCGTGCAGGTAGGTGTCCCCCAGGGCCACGAGGTAGACGCTGGTCAAGTCCGTTCCCGTGCCGCCCATATCAATGACGAACTTGCCGTCAATCTTGGCCAGCCGGGTGGCGAAGCCGTCCACGCCGTTCTTGGCGTTGGCCGTCCGCTTCCCGTAGATGAAGTTTTCCGCCTGCTGGATGCCCATCCCGTTTATGATGCCCACGGCCTCCGTGCGCTGCACGGCGTCGGCGTCCCCCGAATGAAGGGCCAGGTCCGCGTCAACCTCGGAGAGGGCCTGATACATACCCGTGTGCTCCTCGACGGTACTCGTCTGGGTGGCCACGGCCTTGGTGCCCTGGTAGTAATCCCGCGTCGCGGCTACCTGCAGGCCGCTCCTCCGCACAATCTTGTGCGTCGTCCCGTCGTTCGCCTGCGTAAAAGGCATATCGCGCAGTATCTCGTTCGTCTGCTGGATAACCTCCACGATGCGGAACGGCCAGGGCTCCGAAGAGCGCCTGACAATCTCGATGGCGGTCAGTCTGTCCGCCACATTTAGTGTTGGCATACTAAAATACTCCTAATCGGTTTTTTCCGCCGAGAAATCCCACTTCTCGTTCATGTAGTCCCGTTCCCCGCCGGTATCGTTTCCCCGGTGGGCCAGGTCCTCCTGAAGCGCGGTTCCCAGCGCGATAAAGGCCCGCACAATCTCGGGCCTGCCGGCAAGCCCGGCGGCCTGCAGCCGTTGCAAAACGTCACCCGTACCGGCGCCGCGCCGCAGCATCTTCATGGCGTGGTCATACCTCTCGCCGTATTCCTTCTGCAGCGCCTCGTCGGTAGCGGCCATCTCGGCCAGCATCGCCTGCCGCCGGGCCTCCTCCTGCCGGGCCGCCCCCTCGCGCGTCAGCTTCCACACCGCCTGCGCCTGCGCGTCCGTCAGGCGCGCCGCGTGCGCTATCGGCAGAAACGTCCCGGTCTCCTGCTCTTTGGACAAACTGTAACCTTCGGGCTTTTCGGGGTACCCCAGATTCCGCCAAAAAGCCTCGACATCCTCCGGTTTCGCGTCGCTCCCGGGGATGGCGCTCCGGCCCGCAAGCTCGAAGTAACCCTTCGCAAGGTCGTCGAGCTTCTTGAAGGCCGAAAGCTTTTTGGCAAGCTCCGGGTTTTCCCGTATCTCGCCGGAAAGCTGCTGTGTCCACGCGGCAAGCTGTACGCCGCCTTCTCCCGTTCCGCCGTCCCCTTCGGGGCCGCTCCCGGTTTGACCGCCGCCCGCCGGTACCGTTGCCGCATCAGTCGGGTTGGCGGGTGGTACGTCCCCGTTACCTCCGGACATCACATCCTGTAAACTCATTCCTCACTCCTCGTTATGTAGTTCCGGTATCACGTCCGTGTAGACCTCGATACCGGCCATTCCCAATTTCTCGTACAGAAACACCTTCGCGTACTCGTTGAGCACCCGCTGCTGTTCCGTTTCGCACACGTCAAAAAAACTCCAGTCGTTGAGCAGCAGCCGGAGCACCTCAAGCCCGTCCGGCGAAAGAAACACCCGCCGTAAAATCTTCCGGTGCTCTTCCCGCGTCTTCCCCGTCGCGTTCCCCCGCCGCCAGGAAAACCGCAGGCTCCCGGCTTTCTTACCGTCCATTCCCCGCGCCTCCCGTCATGGCCGCAAGCGGCGTCCCCGGCCGCACCGGCTCGTTGAGCTTCGTATAGTTTTGCGCCAGCTCCTTCCGCCGCTCCGCCAGGTCCTGCCGCTCCCGCTCCGCCGCCTGCGCCTCGGCGCGGGCCCGCCGTATCTCAGCCACGTCGTCCTCCTCCCGGATTACCTTCTCCGATACCCCGCTCCAGGAAAAACCCTTCTTCAGAATTTCCCCGCCGTCTATGTAGTCAAAGGCTTCCATTAGAGACGGCGCCGCCTGCGCCACACTCGCCAGAGCCCCCATGATCTGAATACCCGTCATAATCCCCTGGGTCTGGTGCGCCCTCCGCTGCGCCTGCGCCAGAACCCCGAGAAATTCAACCCGCATCGCGCTCCGCCGCTCCTGGAGCGCCGCGGGCAGGGGCGGCATCTTCTCCCGCCGGAAAAGAATGTCCGAGGACCGCTGCACTATCTTCCGCAGCGCCGCGTTCAGGTTCGTTACCATCGTCGAAAGTACCGCCGCCTTCTCCCCCTGCAGCTCCACCACTTCCGTCGCCGTCATCTGCCGGCTCTGCTGCTGCAGCATCAGAAAAAAATCCACGTGAAACCAGTCTTTAATCCGCTCCTCGAAGTCCCGCGTTACCTCCAGCGTAATGGGAAAATTCGCCCCCACGTTCACGGGGCTGATTACCTCCCCGCCAGGCTGGTAGTAGTTCCTGCCGTCCGGCACTATCTCCTCGTAGCCCTTCATCTTCGCCGGAACGTTCATCGGAGGCCGGGCCGAAAGCTGCGCCACCTGCAGCCGGCTCTCCTCGGTCTTGTGCAGCAGCAGTATGTCCCGCACCGCCATCAGCGCGGGCCCTATCCCGTATTTCTTCCCGCTTAACCGCTTCCACCAGAACACCGCGTAGGGAAAATCCTCGTAGCCCCCCTCCCGGATTATGTGCCCGTGCGCCGTGTCCGCATACACCGACACGTAGGGAAAGGCCCGTGTCATGTTCTGCCCCTCGCCGTTCCGGTTCTTGTACACCGCGTGCAGTATCTTCAGCCGCCGGCTCTTCGCCCCGTCTTCCCGCCACTGGCCCCGTATCTCACGGGCCAGATTCTCAAGCCCGAAGTACGCCGCCGCCGTCTCGTAGGTCATCGAGTATTCCCGGAATACCGTGTCCGCCTCGTCGTACTCGTTCGTGTCCAGCCAGCACTCCCGGTTGTTCATCGCGGAGCAGCGGATCCGGCCCTCTACCGCGTCTTCCTCCACCAGCATGATCCCGTGCCCGAAAACCGCCGCGCTCTCCACAAACTGCGGCATCTGGGAGTACAGGTTCCCCTTGTTGTACTGCTGGTACAGCTTCCCCTCCGCCTCCTCCAGCCAGTCCTTCACCCCGTAGCGCTTCTCCAGGCCCCCGTCTTCCAGGCCCAGCTTCTGCCACAGGATGTTCGGGTTGATGGCGTAGCCGCATATCCCCGAGACAAGCGTCTCAAGGTAATTCGCCGGCCGGCTCGTTATCCGCGAGGGAATCTCGTAGGGCTTCTCCCCCCCCGCCTCCCCCTCCCGGAACCGCAGTATCACCGAGGATACAAACTGCTGGGCCTTGTCCCAGTCCGCCTCGTAGGGCCGCCGCTCTTCCTTCAGCCGGTTCAGTTCCCTGGCCAGCGCTTCGGCTTTATCTTTGCCGGGCAATCCTTTCTTGAGTATCACGGGCTCATTGTGGCAGGCGTTTCCGGAAATCGTCTGGGGCAACAACAGGTTTGTCGCGGGGGGGCGGCAAGGCAAGATGGCGGTTTCCCCCGACGGCATAACCTGGACGCCGGTAAACGACAGCACCTTCCCCATCTATTACTCCATCTCCGTCATCGCCTGGGGCAACGACAGGTTTGTCGCGGTCGGGAGTAACGGCAAGATAGCGACTTCCCCCGACGGCACAACCTGGACGGCGGTGGGCGACAGTACATTCGGCGCCGACGGCATCAACGGCATTGCCTGGGGCAACAATACGTTTGTCGCAGTCGCGGGGGAATATATGGCGACTTCCCCCGACGGTACAACCTGGACGGCGGTGGGTGACAGCGCGTTCTACGACGACTACGGCCGCGGCGAAGACATCTACGGCATCGCCTGGGGTAACAATACCTTTGTCGCGGTTGGGCAATACGGCAAGATGGCGGTTTCCCCCGACGGCATAACCTGGACGGCGGTGAATGACAGCACAATCAACATGGACATCAACGACATCGTCTGGGGCAACGACAGGTTTATCGCGGTTGGGGAATTCGGCGCTATGGCGAAATCTCCCGACGGTACAGACTGGACGGCGGTTAATGACAGCACATTCGGCCCCGACATCAACAGCACCTCCATGGACGCCGTCGACATCAACGGCATCGCCTGGGGCAACAACAGGTTTGTCGCGGTCGGGGATCTCGGCGCGATAGCGTATTCCAATACGCTGCCATAAGCGCCAATTAAACACAAGCCGCGGAGTCCTGTGCAGGGCTCCGTATTCATAGTGGTAACGCAAGAGTAACAGACACCAGTTTGTAAAGCGGGGCCAGTTGCTACGCAACAGACCCCGCAATTTTCTGCAATAATAAATAAGAAATATGACCCCACGCCTTCCCTCCCTCCATGGCGGGAAGGCGGTTTACAGATGGGGGAAAAAACTTTGAATTTGTTGTATAAATATGTTGCGTAATAATATAGTGGAAATTATATTATAGTTTTATAAAATTATACAAATA
>JAISQV010000244.1 GCA_031273985.1 Spirochaetaceae bacterium
AAGCCTGCGGCTTGCAGCTTGGGAGTTTGCGCTTTGTGCAAACTCCGGGAGAAGGCCGGGGGCGGTGCGGGGGCGGAGCCCCCGCTGAGGGGGGAGCCCGGCACCGTGGGCCGGGCGTAGGGGGAGACTTCCCCCTCCCCCCCTCCTAGGGTTCCACCCGCCGGCGGTCGCGGGGGAAGAGGCTCGCCTCCTTCACGTTGGCAAGGCCCAGTATCTTTTGGGTCAGGCGTTCCAGGCCGATGGCGAAGCCGCCGTGGGGCGGGCAGCCGTACTTGAGTATCTGGAGGTAGGCGGTCATGTTTTCCGGCTTTATGCCGAATTTGGGCAGGGCCTCCGCGAAGGCCCGGTAGTCGTGGTGCCGGCGGCTGCCGGAGGTTATCTCCAGGCCCCGGAAGATTGCGTCAAAGCTCATGGTAAGCGCCGCCGTGCCGCCGCCGGCGGTTTCCAGCGGGTAGGTGTAGAAGGGGCGGTGCCGCCGGGGGAATTCGTTGACAAAGACCAGATCCGACCCCTGCTCCCGGAGGGACCATTCGCAGAGGAGGCGCTCCGCCTCGGGATTGATGTCGAATATGCGGGCCCCCCCGGCTTTCGCCGCCTCCCGGTTCACGATGGCGAGGGATTCTTCGTAAGCCACCGTGGGCGCCCTGGCGGTTGACTCCGGGTCGGGCACGGAGGCGTCCCAGGCGGCCAGGTCCGGACCGTTTTTGAGGGCCACCGCCTCGAAGATGTGGGCCAGGAGGCCCTTTTCCAGCTCTATGAGGTCCCGCTCCGATTCGATGAAGGCCATTTCCAGGTCCAGCGACACGTATTCGTTCAGGTGCCGGGGGGTGTCGTGCTTCTCCGCCCGGTAGACCGGCGCTATCTCGAAGACCCGCTCCAGGCCCGACGCCACCAGGGCCTCCTTGTAGAGCTGCGGCGACTGGGCCAGAAAGAGTTTCCTGTCGAAGTATTCCACCATGAAGAGGTTGGTCCCCCCCTCGGTGCTGCCGGCGGTGAGCTTGCTGGTCTTGATCTCGGTAAAATCCGCCGCCCGGAGGTACGCGGCAAAGGCTTCGATTATGGTGGCCTGGACCTTGAAGATGGAGCGTATTCTGGGGCTGCGCAGGGAGAGCACCCGGTTGTCCAGGATCGCCTCGATGCCGACTCTGGAGACATCGCCGTTCACCTGGTAGGGGAGGTCCCCCGCGGCCTCGCTCAGCACGGTGAGGGAATCGACCCGGAGCTCCGCCCCGCCGGGGGCCTTTTCGTTCAGCGCCGGGCTTCCCCGGACGGCGATCACCGATTCCAGGGTGAGGCCGGGCTTTTCCCCCAGCACCAGCTGGGCCAGGCCGGAGCGGTCCCGGAGGATCAGGAAGGCCACGCCCCCCAGCTCCCGGATGCGGTGCACCCAGCCGAGCATCTCCACCTCCCCCGCTCCGTCCCGCGCCGAGGCGGCTATGTCCTTTGCCAATACGCGCATGATCCCTCCAGGATACCCGGCCCCCTAAACCTGGGCCGCACATATGAATAAAGATTTGTAATCACGAAGATTTATAACCACGAAGGACACAAAGGACACGAAGAAAGATAACTATGCATGAAGCTGACAGGTATTTCTCCGGTTTTTTTAATTTCACTATAAAACTTTTGAAAGACGGGGTACGGAGGATTGCCCTCTAACCCCTCTTCCTTTGAGCGCTTCGTGCCCTTCGTGGTTAAATTCTTTCTACAACGATATGTAACCACGATTTGATGTATGGGTCAAGTTTAGCCGGGGGCGCTCATTCCGCCCGGGCTATGAGTTCCTCGATTTTTTCCGCCGCCATGCGCGGATCGGCCCTCCCGCCGGTCGCGGCCAGCACCTTGCCCGTGAGGTAGGCGGTCAGGGTGCGGCGGCGCTTCTCCGCGCCGGGCCCCCGGGCAATGGACTCCCGGACCTGCACGAACACGGGCTGCTCCGCCGCGTAGACCGCCGCCGCCGCAGCGCCTATGCTTGCCGAGTCATCGATAGGCTGCCAGCCCCGCTCCGCGACGATCGCTTCGGGCTCCCGGTCTTCGGCGATCACCGCCTCAAGGCACTGTTTCGCGTTCTTGCCGGTGAGCCTCCCCCCCAGGGTCAGCGCGGTTATAGCCGCAAGCCTGCCGGGGCTCAGGGGGAAAGGCCGCCCGGATTCAGCGCCCAGGGAAGCGTAGCCCCCCCGGGCCATGAGCCGCCGTATGTCCGAAAGGAGGAGCCTGGCGATACTCCGGGCCGCATCTTCCCGCGAAAGGCCCCGGCGCAGGGCCTCGGCCAGGGCTTCCTCAAAATAATCGGCCTCGGCCTTTTCCTCGCAGATAAGCTCCGCCTGCTCCTCGCCGAGGCCGTACTCCCGCCGGAACCGGGCGGACCGGGCCTGGGGAAGCTCCACGAGGCCCTCCTCCACCCTCTTGAGAAAGTCCGCGTCCGGGCTGAAAACCGGAAGGTCCGGCTCCGGAAAGTAGCGGTAATCCTGGGCGTTTTCCTTCTGCCGCATGGCCTCGGTCTGATCCCGGTTCTCGTTCCAGAGCCGGGTCTCCTGAACCACCGCCTTCCCGGCGTCGAGCAGTTCGCCCTGGCGGGCAATCTCGTAGTTGAGGCCCAGCCGGACAAAGCGGGAGGAGTTGAGGTTCTTTATCTCCACCTTCCGCCCCAGCCCCGCTCCGGGCAGATTTATCGAGACATTGGCGTCCGCCCGGAGGGAGCCCTCCTCCATGTTGCCGTCGCAGACCCCCAGGTAACGGACTATGCGGCGGAGCCGCCGTATAAAAAGCTCCGCCTCCTCCCCGGTTTCCATGTCCGGTTCGGTAACGATTTCGAGGAGGGAGACCCCCGCCCGGTTGTAGTCCAGAAGCGACACGGTCCCGGTGTGCACCATCTTCCCCGCGTCCTCCTCCAGGTGGCACTCCTTGATCCGCACCCGCTTGCTGATAACCCGGTCCCCGTTTTTTCCCTCCAGGTCCAGGTAGCCCTCCTGGCCGAGGGGGGAGGCAAACTGGGATATCTGGTAGTTCTTTGTCATGTCCGGGTAGAAGTACTGTTTCCGCTCGAACCAGGTCCGCTCCGGGATGCGGCAGTTCAGGGCCCGGGCCACGGTGCAGCCCATTCTGAGGGCCTCTATGTTGAGGGAGGGAAGCACCCCCGGATAGCCCAGGCAGACCGGGCAGACATGGGTGTTGGGCTCATCCCCGAAGGACGAGGGGCAGCCGCAAAAAACCTTCGTCCTGGTCAGCAGGTGAATGTGCACCTCCAGGCCTATGAAAGATTGATAGTTCCCCATGATATTCTCCCTAATTCCGTAAATCGTTCCAGAAAGAGCGGTAACCCGCCGGGTGGGGGAAGGGGTACCGTTCCTCGTAATCCTCCACGATGTCCAGCAGCACGCCCTCGGAAAAGGCCCGGCCCAGAAGCTGCACCCCCACGGGAAGCCCCCCCTCCACACCCACGGGGAAGGCCAGGGCGGGAAGCCCGGCAAGGTTGGCGCAGCAGGTGTAGAGGTCCGCCGCCTTTTGCGCGAAGGGGGAAAGCCCCTCCCCGCCTCGCCCGAAGGCCCGCCGGGGGAACACCGGCAGGAGCAGGGCGTCGCAGAAACGCCCCCCCGGCAGGGCCCCCGTCCCGTCAGGACCTGTCCCGCCGGGCGCGCCGAGAAAAAGCTCGAAGTTGCGCCGTATCCCCTGCCGTATCCGCTGGGCGCGGAGGTAGTAGCGGTCCTGAAACCCGGAACGGAGCACAAAGGTCCCCAGGAGTATACGGAGCTTCACCTCCGCCCCGAAGCCCGACTCCCGGGCCCGGTCTATCAGATCGTCGGGATTCTCCGCCCAGTCCGGGCGCTTTCCGTAGCGGATACCGTCAAAGCGGGCAAGATTCGCGCTGGCTTCGGCGGCGGCAATGGTGTAGTAGGCGGGGACCCCGTACCTGAGACTCGGTATCTCCACCTCCACCAGGGTATGCCCCAGCTCGCGGAGCCGGCGCTTGGCCTCCTCAAAGGCCCGGGCCACCTCCTCCTCCAGCGCGGCGCTTTGCAGGGCAAAACGCAGGGCCGCCGCCTCGTCGCCGCTCTTGAGGGATTCCTCCCGCACCGGGCCTCCGGCGGAACTTCCGTCGGCAGCCACAGCCCTGGCAATGGCCTCGGCGGAAAGCACCCCGATCAACTTGGGCCCCCCGCGTCCGGGGCCGTAGAGCGGCGGGGACGAGGGAGGGGGGTCCCGGCTCGTCTGATCCAGCGGGTCCGCCCCGGCCATAGCCGCAAAAACCGCCCGGCAGCGGGCCGTGCTGTCCGCCAGTACCCCAATCCCTTCAAGACTCGACGCATAGGCCACGAGGCCGTAGCGGGACACGGCACCATAGGTGGGCTTGAGCCCGAGGACGCCGCAAAACGAGGCGGGGCAGCGCACGGAGCCGCCGGTATCGGAGCCCAGGGCGTAGGGCGCAAGCCCGGCGGCCACCGCCGCGGCGGAACCCCCGGAGGAGCCCCCCGGCACCCGGCTCAGGTCCCAGGGATTATTCGTCCGCTTCAGGGCGGAAAGATCCGTGGAGGAGCCCATGCCGAATTCATCAAGATTCGTCTTGCCCATCACCTTCCCCCCGGCGGCGAGCAGCTTCCGCACCGCCGTGGCCGTATAGGGGGAGCGGAAATCCTCCAGCAGGCGGGAGGCGCAGGTCAGGCCCAGGCCCTGGACGGCAATGTTGTCCTTCACGGCAAAGGGAAAGCCCTCAAGAAGGGCCCGCGCCTCTTCAGGAAGCGGGCTTCCGGGGAGCGGGCCGCCCTCCGGGAACAGCGGGCCTTCCCCGTCATCCTCCACCGGCTGGGACTTAAATTCCAGAAACGCGCCGATCTTTTCCTCCCACTCCCCGGCGTAGGCAAGAAAACCATCGGGCCATGAAAACGCCATATCCACTCCTCTTTACCGGACCGGCGGGCCGGGCCTCATATCAGCCCCTGCCCCGCGGGCGCTCAGGGAAACAAACGGAATGTCAACTTACGCGCCCTACAGAACGTTGGGAACCACGATAAACCGCCCGTCCCGCTCGCCCGCATTGCCGAGCAGGTCATCCCGGCGGGCGCTGCCGGCGGCAGGGGGAGGATTGTCGGCCCTGAAGAAACCCGATTCCGCCGCGGAACCGCCGTCCTCCCCGGCCCGGACAGAAAAAGCCGCCTCGTCCGCCGTTTGCATGGCGGCAAAAAAGCCAAGCATCTGCTCAAAAGCCGGAAACGCGGCCTCCAGCTCGGCCTCATCCAGATTGAGGTGAGCCAGCGCGGCAGTCTCCTTCAAGTCCTCAATATCCATGCGCAATGATGTCTTGCGCGGGGGCGCTCTGTCAAGCTTCCCCCGCGTGAGCGGGTTCTTCATTGCAGCACAGGGAGGAGGGGGGAGGGGAAGAATCAAGAGGGGGGCCGAGCCCCCTGCGCTCCAGCCTCCTCCCCGCTTCGCGGGTCCGGGGTCTTCCGCTACCCCCAATGCGGGGGGACACCCCCCGCAACGCCCCGTGCTTTCTCCCTGTTGGGGGGCTCGATGCCCCCCGATACGCACTCTTTTCTCTTCCGTCTCACGTGAAGCGCCGCGTCTTTGAATAATTTTTTGAAGTGTGGTATAATAGTGTGAAAGTGTGGTACGATACCGTGAAACATTCTTTACATCCTCGTGAAATGGCCCCCTGTTTGCCGGGCGGGTTGGCATGGTTTTTGCTCTCTCTCTCTCTCTCTCTCTCTCTCTCTCTCTCTCTCTCTTAATACTCACCGTCATCTCATTTTTTCTTTTCGTCATTTTTCTATCCATAATGCGGGTGTTATAGCGGGCCTTTTTGTTTTTGCACGGCAAGGGGGGATGGTTTGAAGAAGTTATTGAAGAAGTTTATTGCTACGGCATTTTTATCCGTAATGGTTATATTCCTGCCGGTTTCCTGTGACGGGGTTACGGGCAATCCCGGGAAGGACGAGGGGAATTTGCTTATCCGTTTCCCCGGCGCAGAGGCGGGGGACGATTCCGCTGTCCGGGCCGCGGTTCCGGGGGCCGGGACTTTGGCCCAACTGGAATACCGCATCACCCTGACCAACGGCTCGCAGAGTGAAAGCGCTGTGGTAGCACCGGGGCGGGGCAGCGCGGTTTTACGTGTAGCGCCGGGGGTCTGGGACATATAGGCGGAGGCCTATCTGCCGGGGCCTGTCCATGTGGGAACGGGTTCCGCCCAGGTAACAGTCGCCGCGGGGCAGAGCGCAAGCGTCACGATCAGAATGATTTTTGACAATACCACCCCGGCACGCGTTGAGGTATCCTATATCGGTACTATCTATACCGCCGCGTATACCGGGAACGGGGTCTATTCCGCGGTTTTAGCCGCCTATGACCCCGGCGAAAACGTCCAAATAACGGTAACCAGGGCCGTGCCCGATCAGGATATAAGCGCCGTTACCCATAACAATCTGCCTACCTCGTCCTATGTCGGCGCCCACGGGCAGAACAGCCTGGACCACGGAAGCAACAGCCCGGTTTTTACCGTCAGCGCCGGGAACGGCTATGAAACCGCCTATACCGTAAAACTTGCGTTTGACCCCTCGCTCTACACGGTAAGCGGGACCGTCACCGTACCTGCCGGTCCAGCAAGCGGGGCATCGGTACGGCTTAGAGCCGGGGCTGCGCTTATCGGCTCCGGCAGCACCGCCGCGGACGGAAGCTATACCATCAGCGGCGTACCGGACGGGACCTACACTGTCGAGGCGTCGCTGAGCGGCTATGTCACCGGCACGGTTTCTGTCACGGTGTCCGGCGGCGATGCCGGCGGCAGAAATCTGACGCTGGTACCAAGAACCTACACGGTAAGCGGGACGGTTACTACCGATGTACCCGCCGGACCGGCAAGCGGGGCGTCGGTACGGCTTAGAGCCGGGGCTGCGCCTCTCGGGGCTCCGGTTACCGCCGCCGCGGACGGAACCTATACCCTCACCGGCATACCGGACGGGGCCTACACCGTCGAGGCGTCGCTCAGCGGCTACGCCACCGCCACGGTTTCTGTCACGGTGTCCGGCGGCGATGTACCGGACGGGGACCTGGCCCTGGTACAAACCACGGTAAGCGGGACGATCTCCAAAAGTGACGGCGGCGCCGCAAGCGGGGCGTCGGTACAGCTCAAAGCCGGGGCTGCGCCTCTCGGGGCCCCGGTTACCGCTGCCGCGGACGGAACCTATACCGTCAGCGGCGTGCCGGACGGGGCCTACACCGTCGAGGTATCGCTCAGCGGTTACGCCACCGGCACGGTTCCCTCATTCACGGTGTCCGGCGCCAATGCCGGCGGCAAGAACCTGACCCTGGCGGCCCTCTATACCCTTCTCGATACGGGTACAGGCGCGAAGGATCTAAAAGTACGATTCGGCATATCGACTAGCGGCGCGGCGGGAGTTACCGAGGCGTTTAACGCGCTGCATTACCTTATTTCATCGCCGAAAGCGGGGGATGATTTTACCACCGCCATCCAGCTTGGCGACTGGGTTGACCTGGATTCGCTGGCTGTCAACGCCGATTCCGCCGGCACGCCGAACACCAATTATGGATATATCTTTGAGACAGCCAATACGGATTTAGGCGCTCACGGAAAACTCCTGCGCCTCATCGTGGTGGGCAAGAATTCGTTCACCGGCATAAACAGCAACAACACGCCCCACGTGGTGTTCCAGTTTCAGAATGTGCCGGGATACCACAGGATGAATCCGACAAATACCAATGTGGGCGGCTACGCGGCCAGTGAAATGAAGGCCTATCTGATCGGTAACTTTTATACCGGTTTAACAGCCGCAGGAGTGCCGGACGGAGTAGTGTGGGAACCCAGGCGCGCGGTGTGGAACGGGTACGGTTCCACTACCGTTGACACTATTACCGACAAACTCTGGCTTCCCACCGAATGGGAAATGTTCGATGCCTCTATTTCGTCGACATATGAAAATTCCGGCAATCAGGCGTGGCTTGAGTATTATACGGATGATCTCAGCCGTATAAAATATAACAGTTCGAATACGGCGGTGTGGTATCGGGAGGCGTCCCCCATGACTCCGCTGGGGGGTACCATGTTCGCTGATGTCCACGAATCCGGTTTTTCCGCCGGCTTTAGTGCGTCTGCGGCGGGCGGCGTTGCCCCCGCTTTCTGTGTCAAATAGCCGCGAGGCTATTTGACGGCGCTTTCATAATACGCTCACTACCCGCCGATGAGGGTGCCCAGGAAGGGCCCGCCCCGGAGGAGGGCGGCCAGGTTGGGGATGTCCCGCCCGGCGGCGCAGATCACGGGGAGGCCGATTTTCGCCGCGTGGCGGCTTGCCACCGGATCGAAGGGCACGTTTTTGCCGGGAACCCACTCGTCCCCCACGAGGGCCCTGAAAT
>JAISQV010000321.1 GCA_031273985.1 Spirochaetaceae bacterium
CCGGCGCTGATCTTCGTGGGCTACCTCATGCTGGGCGCCACCACGGATACCAACCTGAAAACAGTGGAAGTGGGGCTTCCCTTCTTTATCACCATGCTGATAATCCCCATGAGTTACAGTATCTCTACCGGCCTCGCGTGGGGCTTCGTAACCTACACCCTGGTCATGATTCTGCGCGGCAAGGCCGGCAAAATTTCCGTGGCGACCTGGGCCCTGACGGTACTGTTTCTCGTCAAGATCATCTGGCTGAAGGCGTAACACGCCGGGCCTAATACGCCCGCCCCCTCTTAAATTCTCTTCTCTCTTCCCTTCCTAACTCCACCCTCCACCCTGTTAAAAAGCCTCCGGCTTTTTAACACCCTCCCTCCTAACCTCTTCAGCCCCCGCAGGAAATGCCCGTTGGCGGCGTCCACGAGGAATTCCGTCAGCGCCCGGGGCATCTGGTCCGGGGCGACCAGCGGCAGGCCCCGCACGGGGTTGTCCGCCGCCGTCTCCGCCAGCATCTTGAACAATACATTACTGTAATCAACCTTGCAGCCGAGCATCCTGGCCACGGCCTTCTCCGCCACCCTGAGCGCAAAACGGCAGATAAGGCTCGTCTCCGCCATCTCCCTGATGGAGGACGTCACATCGTAACTCCCCTTAGTCTGGGGCCGGTAATCGGGATACTCTCCGTAGATCGTAACAAAATCCTGCTTTGAGGGCTTCCCCTCCAGGCTGTAGTACCACGCGCTGCCGGCGCTCCTTCGCGGAACCGCGCCTTCCGCCTCAATTTCCCCGCGCAGCCGTATATCGCGGCTCGACGCCCCGATCTGAACCTCGTAAGCCCCCCGCTCCACAACCCAGCCCTTCTCCTCCGCCGAAAAATACGCAAGATCGCGGCGCTCCAGGCCCAGGCTCACCCTCCGGCTCTCCCCCGCCTCAAGCCTTACCTTCACAAACCCCTTCAGCTCGTGCGCCGGGCGGTACACCCCGCCTGTCCGGGGCGCAATGTAAAGCTGCGCCGCCTCCGCCCCCGCGACGCCGCCGGTATTCTTCACCGTAAAAACCGCCTCCCAGCCCCCGTCCCGGGCCTTCACCTCCAGATCGCTGTACTCAAAACTTGTGTAGGACAGACCGTAGCCGAAGGGAAAAAGCACGGGCTTCTCCGCAAGCTTCCCCGAAGCCGTATCGAAGTAGCGGTACCCGCAGTACATACTCTCAAGATAGGCCGCCTGCTTGGGGTTGACCCCGTAGTAACCGCTGCTGACCACATCCCCGTAGCTGAGCGGGTAGGTCTCCGCAAGCTTCCCCGAAGGATTCACCCGGCCAAACAATAAATCCGCCGCGGCAAGCCCCCCGGCCTGCCCCGCCAGGTGCATATGCAGCAGCGCCCTGACCCTGCCCAGCCAGGGCATCTCCACCGCGGAGCCCCCCGTCAAGACCACCGCCACGGAGGGATTCACGTGACTCACCGCTTCCAGCAGCGCTATCTGGTTTTTGGGGATGGAAAGAATCGCGCGGTCGTAGCCCTCGCTCTCATAAATCTCCGTAAGCCCCAGGCAAAGCAGCACGGGCCCCTTGCGCTCCGCCGCCGCCCTGGCGGCAGCCACCGCCTCCGCCAGCAGCCCCCCGTCGGCTTCATCCCGCAGGCGGTAGCCCGCCGCGTAACTCAACTCCCGCGTATACTCCCGCAGCCCCTCCAGAAGACTCGAAACCCGCGTGGGCGTTACCTGCGAAGAGCCCGTCCCCTGAAAACGCGGCTTCTCCGCAAAGGCGCCTATCACCGTAAGCGGAACATTCTCCGGGAAAGGCAGCAGGGGCCCCTCGTTCTTCAGCAGCACCGCGCACTCCGAGGCGATACGCCGGGCAAGCTCGTGATGCTCTTCGTAGAGACCCTCCGGCAGCCCCGCCCTAATATCCTCTCTGGGGGCGGTAGCGTCGATCACCCGGAGAAGCCTCTCCGCCGCCTCATCCACCAGCTTTTCCGGAAGCCGCCCGTCCAGAACCGCCGCCTTCACCTCCGCGTCAAAGTAGCCCCGGCTTCCCGGCATCTCCAGGTCCAGCCCGGCCCTGAAACCCTCGATGCGGTCGTCCGTTGCGCCCCAATCCGTCATGACGGCGCCCTTAAAACCCCACTCCTCCCGCAGAATATGCCACAACAGAGTCCTGTTCCCGCTGCAATACACACCGTTAAGCTTATTGTAGGCGCACATCAGCGTCGCGGGCCGCGCCTCCTTCACCGCAATCTCAAAGGCCGCAAGGTAATACTCCCGCAGCGCCCGCTCGTCCACGAGACTATCGGAGGCCATACGCCTGGCCTCCTGATTATTCGCCGCAAAATGCTTCACCGAGACGCCTACGCCGTTCCCCTGCACCCCCTGAATCCACGCCGCCGCGAGCTTCCCGGCCAACAGCGGGTCCTCGCTATAGTACTCAAAATTACGCCCGCAGAGGGGGTTCCGCTTCATATTGACGCCGGGCCCCAGAATAATCTGCACGCCCTCCCGCAGCGCCTCCTTCCCCAATGCGCCGCCCAGGGAGCGCAGCGTGTCCACATCCCAACTTGCCGCCAGCGCGGAAGCCGTGGGAAAGCACGTCGCGGCCACACTGGCGGACAGCCCCAGATGATCCGCCGCCTCCGCCTGCCTGCGCAGCCCGTGGGGCCCGTCGCACATAAACCGCGCCGGAATACCGTACTGCGGATAGCCCCGGGTCTCCCAGAACGAAGCCCCCGAACAAAAGGCGATCTTTTCCTCCAGCGTCATGCGCCCCACACGATCATCCATGGCGTCCTCCGTAACTGCTCCAAGTTTAGCAGAAAGAGCCCACGCCTTCCAATCAAAATATCAGGGCCGGGGGCGTTGCTGCTGAAAACCGCTCTGCGGTTTTCAGCTTGGGAGTTTGCGCTTTGCGCAAACTCCTGGAATGGGGGGCGTTGCGGGGGGGCCGCGGCGCACTTCTCCGCCTAAAGGCGGAGGGTACTTATGGTACATGGGGAATTTTTCTGCGCCGGAGCAGGCCAAATTTTCCCGTAGACAGCCTGCGGCTGCCCCTCGTGCTCCCCCGCAGAGGGGGTAGCGCCAGACCCCGGACCCGCGAAGCGGGGAGGAGGCTGGCGCGTAGGGGGAGACCGCGGCACCTGTGCCGTCCCCCTCCTCCCCTTTCCCGCTTCTTCCCGGCGGAGGCAAATTTGACAAGCGGGGGGGTAGAATCTAGAATTTCATCCATAAGATAACCCATTACCGGGAGGCTTTTATGGCACGAGTTGAGCTGAAGAACATCAGCAAGGTCTATGAGGGCAATGT
>JAISQV010000006.1 GCA_031273985.1 Spirochaetaceae bacterium
GTTTACTTTGATTCATTTTAACCACGAAAGACACGAAAAGCACGAAATTTTTGCTAGTAATCATCTCATTATTCCTCTTCTTTTCGTATCTTTCGTGTTTTTCGTGGTTAATTTCTTGATAAGTATACGCATATGGGGCCGAGCCCCCTGCGGCCGGGCTTCCGCCCGCAAGCGGGCGGCGATCCCGGCTACCCCCAATGCGGGGCTCAAGAACCCGCTTGCGCGGGGGAGCCGCAACGCCCCGCCCCCCTTGGCTAAACTTGACCCATAAATACGAATGAAGAATATAAACCGCGAAGTCGAAAAAGTCGAAAAAGTTAAGCGGCAGGAAAACAAAACAGTCCACGGATTTACGCGGATTTATCGTTCCAGAACCTTCTTAATCCGTTATAATCTGTGGACAAAATTTCTTAATTTGACATTGCTCTGCGGCTAACAATTTTTGGCGATTTGTAATCATACTTGACATTGCGGGTCAAGTTTAGCCCTGTTGGGAGGCTCAGGCGCTGCCGAAGAGGGGCTTCAGGGCCCGGTAGAGTTCCCGGTAGCGGGCAAAACCCTCCCCGTAGACCTGGGCTTTGGCCGGGTCCGGGTCGCAGCGGCCCGCAAAATGCACCACCTGGGAGGCGGCCTCGGCAAAGGAGCCGTACTTCCCCAGGGCCGCCGCTCCTATGACCCCAAGGCCGGAAAGCTCCGCCTCCCGGTGCGCGGGAACCAGCACGGGCCTGCCGGTAATATCCGCCTTGAGCTGGTTAAGTACGGCGCTTTCCGAGGGGCCCCCGGTGGCCCGCAGCTCCTGCACCGGCGCGCCCAGCTCCTCCATGACGGCGATTACATCGCTGATCGCGTAACAGATACCCTCGGCCACGGAACGGGCCGCTTCCTCCCGGCCCGTGGAAAGCGAAAGACCCATGAAGACCCCGCGGGCGCGGGGATCCCAGAGGGGCGCGCGCTCGCCGGCCAGGTAGGGCAGGAAGCAGAGACCCCCGGCTCCGGCCTCCGAGCGGGCGGCAAGATCGTAGAAGGCCCCGTGATCCCCCGGCTGAAGCCCCAGAAGCTCCAGCGCCCAGGAAACGGCCATGCCCGTGGTAGAGATGATTCCCGAAAGGTTCCAATAGCCCGCCGCAGGGTGGCCGTAACTCATGAGCCGGGGATCGACGATACGGTTCCGGGTGCACACATTGATCCCCTCGGAGGAGCCGGAGCGGTCGCAGCACAGGCCGGGCTCCACGGCGGCGGCGCCCAGGATGGACACAAAAAAGTCCGGCCCCCCGGCTATGACCCGGACCCGGCGGTTCATGCCGAAGCGGGAGGCGGTTTCCGGTCTGAGGAGGCCTATTTCATCGCCGGGGGACACAAAGGGGGGAAATTTTGCCTTGTCCAGCGCTGTCTGCTCCAGGGCGCGGTCGTCCCAGTACCAGCGCACAAAACCCTCGGAGGGGAACACGCTCCGGGCTTCTCCGGTAAGGGCGTAGGCCAGGAATTCCGGCGCTGCAAAGAAATAGCGGGTCCTCTCGTACAGTTCCGGCTCCCGGAGCCGCAGTGCAAGGATCTTGGGGAGAAAGAAGCTTGGGTCCACGTAGGCGCCCATGATCCCGGAAACGATTCCCGACTCCTCCTCAGCCCGCCGGTCCAGCCAGAGCCGGGCCTTGTCCGCGGGAACCGTCAGGCGGCCATCCCGGTAGGAGGGCTCCCCGGTAACGGGAATCACCGTGGGGCCGTTCCCGCTGATCACCACAGCCTCCACCGCATCGAGCGGGCCCAGGCCGTCGAGAGTCAGAGCAAGGGCGGCAAGCCAATCCGCCGGGTCAGCCTCGTGCCGCCCCCCGCCGGAGCGGAAAGAAAGGGGCGTTGAAGCGGCGTTGATCCAGGCTCCGTCGTAGGCAAGGAGCGCCGCCTTGAAGCTGGAAGTTCCAATGTCGATAACCAGCAGCATTGTGTCCGGCCTTCTAACTGTCTATAACCGGCGGGCGTGATGCCCGTCTGGCGAGCCGCCGGGTGAGCAATGACTGGAAGGCCGCCCGGTCAAAGCCGGGGATTTCCGCAGTCTCCGCGTCCAGGACTTCCATTATGACGGCGCGGGCCTCCTCCGTGCGAAGCGTCATGCGGCACCACCATCGCCCATCCGGGCCATTCCACACGGTAAGGGGAAGGACGTGGGGAATATTCATGGCGATGATACGCCGGCCCGTCCGCTCCGCCAGGCCGTCCAGGGTTTCCCCCCCCTGCCCCGCAGCGTAGCCCCGCAGCGTTTCCCGGACCAGGGCGTCAAGCTGCCGGGCTATGCCCATGCGCCCCCGGTTCCGGGCCAGGGGCAGGGCGGCGACGCCCAGGGCGCTCCGGGCGGCGCCTATCCCCCAAATGGCGCCCCTGGGGGGCCGCTCCCTGACCCAGCGGGGGGCGCGCTCCCTGACCCATTGGGGCGCGGGAGCCTCGTAAGTCCCCCCCGTAGAGGCACAGCCCGCCGCCAGCAGGACGAGGCAGAGGGCAATGAAACCTTTCATAGGGGATAATAGTACAACCGTACCCCGCCGCCCGCAAGCGGCCGCATTGCCTCATCGAAAATCTAACCCAAAACTAAAACGGCTGTCCGCGGTACCTTGATGGGGTCAAAACAATTGATTTAACCACTTTTCCGCCATTGTTTAAGGAAAAGTAGACAACACGGACAAAGATGAGCATTTTTAAGTAAAAAGCCGGTGTGGTCCATGGTTTGATTTCATTACGCGGGTGCCAGTCACGCCTTAGCAAACGCAGGGGGGCTGACACCCCTGCGTTCCCTGTAAATATCATATCATCCCTGAAAGGTTATCCGTTTCCGTGACGTATCCGGTTTGCTCGGAGTCGTTGGCGGCCCACCATCTATACCAGGGCCAGTCGGGTCCGGGTTCCAGAATGTTTTTATTCGGCCCCTCTACCGGCATATAAACGTCTACGGCGATTCTTGCCCTCATGGTACAATCCCTCAGGGTATTGCGCACCACGCGGATTCTTTCCGCACCCCAGTCTACCAGGATGCCCCCCGGCATCACGTTATTAACCCCTTGAAAAATGTTATCCGCTACTTCTATGTCTGTTGATGTTCTATGAACAATACACACTCCATAGACCGCAGTGTAGCCGAACTCGTTGTGGTGGATGTTCACCCGGTCAACCCGTTCATTCCAGCCTTCTCCGCCGGCGGGTTCGATGTCGATGCCCATTCCGGGGGCGGTGCCATCGATGCCGTCTTCGAGGAGTCCGATATGGTGTATTTTGTTGTAGGCTATTTCCACGTTTTGCGCATGACCCATACTAATCCCCTGACGGCGGCAGTGCCCCAGATCGCAGTTCAATATTTGGACATCCCTGCTCCGGTGACGGTCATTAATGTAAGCGTAGCCTCCTATTACGATGGCATCTCCGGTCATTTGTTCAATGTTCATATCCCGAATCGTAACATTTTTCGAACCGAGTATCGCTATTCCGTAACCGAACTCGTGCGTATGCTCAATGGTCGTGTAGTCGTGTTCTTTCCGGTCTCCAATCAAATGTCCGCCGATGATGGTTACGTCTTCAACCATATTCAGGCGGATGAGTGTGTAACCTGTATAATGATTCGGCTCCATGTAAATCGAAGCATCGGTGAGGTCGAGGGTGATGAAACTTGGTACATAGATACCGCTTTGGTTCGCGTACCCGAGGCCGTCTCTCCCGGCGCTGAGGAGGTATTCTCCCTTCGTTAATTTCACCACGTTGTAGCCGTCTTTTTTTGCCTTTGCAATGGCAGTGTTGATACCGGCGTTCGTGGCGCGGGCGTTGGTGCGGTCGGAACTGATGCCAAAGGCGGCGTTGTCGATAATATAGACCTCTTCTGTTACCGCCATCTCGCAGGAACTGCAATATATGGCTAATAGTCCCGCCAATAATAAGCATTTGTATAGTGTTTTCATATCGATCCCTCCCCTCATGGCTCGCAGGGGAAATTCCCGGTCATAACCGGCTCGGCATTCTCATTCCAGTCTACGGCGGCATCGTTTTTATTGGGTCCCTCCTCCGGGACCCAGATGTCTTCGTTCCACTCGCCCTGCATATTATGCGTAACGGTAATAGGGTGCCCTGGATTTTCTATGGTGTTCCGGTGAACCCTTACCCGGTGGCAGTCGGATATTCCTATGCCTACCCCGGTTATTTCTTTTACCCGGTTGTCATAGATTTCAACATCTTCGGCGCTGGAAACGATAATTGCCGCGCCGCATTGTTCAAAATAATTGTCGTGTATTTTTATGTTTTGCAGACACCGGTCTGTACCGTATCTTAACACCCTTATACCGCTCATTCCCCACCAGTGATTCCCCGGCCTGTCCGCCGGGAAGTTGATGAAACGGTTATTGTCAATTTCCGCGTTGACGACGTGGGCAAGGTTGATGCCTTCCCAGCCGCAGTACTCAAACTCGCAGCCGGTGATACGGATATTGTCGTTGAACATCGTTTGGTAAAGGTAAAAGTCCCCGTATCCGCTTACCCGGATGGCGACGCTGGCCAAGGATCTCATTTTCATGTTCTTAATGATGATGTTTTCGCAGGACATGAGATTGAACGCCGATCCGTATTGCCCGCTTTCCAGCTTCATGTCGCCGATAATTTCGCCGCCCGAGATGGTTACGTTTTCGATCCGCTCAAGCTGAAAAACAGCGGTAGCATGATTATCGGTTGGTTCAACATAAAACCGGGCGCCGCCCAAATCGTAGGCCGTCTTTGAGCGGAGGAAAATACCGTCATCGGGCCAGTCCCACCCTAGCGGGTTTTCGCAGGTGATAAGGTAGTCGCCGGGGGTAAACAGGACTGCCGTGTACCCCGCCTTGTAAGCCGCATCAATGGCGGCATTGATGCCGTCGGTGGTGGCCCGGGCATTGGTTTTGTTGTCATAAATGCCAAAGGAAGCGTTGTCGATGACATAGACCTTGCCGCCGTTTTCGTCCAGGGAACAACTGACGAGCAACAGCGCCAAAAACAATAGCAGGAAGATTCTTTTGTTCATGGACCTCACCTAAAACCTGCAATAATGAGTTAGCTATACCGGATTTGCAAATTTGTTTCAACGCCGCGCCGCATAGCCCTGCAGCGTTTCCCGGACCAGGGCGTCAAGCTGCCGGGCCATACCCCGCCATCACCGGGGGTACCAATTGAACCGCCCCAGAGCCTCCCCGCGCAAGGGATAGAAGCGGAAATCCTTTATTGCCCCCTCCGGGGCAATAAAGATTGCAGCGGATAGCCCGGTCCCCGGCGTGTATACGCCGGGGATGCGCCCTAAATATTCGCCGCCAGCTCCTGCCGCACTTCGCCTTTTTCCAGCGCCAGTAAATACTGTCCCCACTTCCCCGCCCAGTCGCGCAGCTCCTGAACGCCCAGCGGGGAAGGCGTTTTGGAATCCGTGTGGGCGGCGATCTTTTCCGCCAGGGAAAGGTATATCTTCGCCTGGGCTGAGTCCGGGGCCGCCTCGATAGTGGTTTTTCCCTGAAGTTCGCATTGGGTTACCGTAACGGACCTGGGTATGTATTCTACCACCTGGGTTTTTGTCTGCTCCACAAAGTCGTCAATGATGTCCCTGGAGTAGGGCTGGTTTATCGAATTGGCGATGACGCCGCCCAGGAGGGCGCCGCCGGAATTGGAGTATTTCTGTATGCCCTTGAAGAGATTGTTCGCCGCATAAAGCGCCATGAAATCCGCCGAAGAAACAGTAAATACGTGCTGGGCTATTCCTTCCCGTATGGGGACAGCAAAACCGCCGCAGACCACGTCGCCCAGCACATCGTAAATAACGTAGTCCAGGTCCAGTTCCTCAAAGATATGCTGCTGCTTGAAAAGTTCCACCGCAGTAATGATGCCTCTGCCGGCGCAGCCCACCCCCGGAGAGGGCCCCCCGGCCTCGACACAATAAATACCGTTAAAGCCCCGGAAGATGACGTCGTGGGCATTGACGGCGCTTTTCTCCCTCAAGGTGTCCAGCACTGTGGGGATGTAGGTTCCGTCCCGCAGGGTGTTGGTAGAATCACTCTTGGGATCACAGCCGAACTGCATTACCCTGTAGCCCAGCATGGACAGGCCGGCACTGAGATTAGACGTCGTGGTCGATTTCCCAATGCCGCCCTTTCCGTAGATTGCGATTTGTTTTGCTTTTAATGCCATTGTTCCTCCGCCCCCGCCTAGTCATTCACCGCGGCTTTTTCAGGCTCGCCGGGAAGGGGTACATACTTGATATAGCTAAAGGGATCCTTTTCGTACCATTCCTTTTTGAAGGGAAGCGGTACGTTCTTTGAGATTTGCCGGTTAAATTCACTGTTGCGGAGTTTCTGCGCCAGCCGCCGGGCAATTTCAAAGACCCCGGTATAGCCGCAGTAATTAAACTGGGGCCCGAAGAGGGGCAGCAACGGGAGGCCGTGGCGGGAAGCTATGTTGTTGCCCCCCGTATGCGCCACCAGAATGTCGGGCTTTATTTTCGAGATGATGTTGGAGGATTCAAAGGGCTGGTTGGTGGCGACACTGAAAAGTACATCGTCAATGTCGTGGAGGGCTTCAAAGATGGGCTCCACAAAGCGGTCGTAATGGTGCGCCTTAAAGCCCACAACTTCCATGCCCAGGTCCTGAATCACTTCCGCCGTGGCCACGATGCGGACTTCCCCGCCGAGGAGGTAGACCCGCTTGCCGGCAAGGGTCTCGCGGTAGGGTTCCAGCGCCTCGTCAAGTTCCCGGTTTTCCTGGCTGATAAAATTTTCCGCCTCCTTTTCTATGCCGAAATGGGCGGCCACGAGGCGCAGCCAGCGGTCGGTGTTTTTCCTGCCTATGGGGATGGTGTCCACCACAAAGGGGATGTTGTACTTGGTCTGGAGGTGCTCCACAAAATAGTCGTCGTGGGTGCCGCAGAGGCTCACGTTGAGGCTTGTTTCCAGGGCGTATTGAAAATCCTCCGGTTCCGCATAGCAGGGGATGAAGGTAACTTCCAGCCCCAGAGCCTCCAGGATGCGGCGGAATTCGGTTTCATCGAAACGGCTCATGGAGCCCACGTTGAGGATGTTGACCTTGCGGCTTCTCCGGTAGCGTTCCTGCTGGAGGGCCTCCTCCTGCTCCCACACCGGCACTTTCCGGTCCGGGTAGCGGATGTACTTTTTCAGGATGCCGTGATACACGGCGTCGTAGGCGGTGGCCATGAGTTTGGTCTTGAAACCTTCGCAGTGTATGGGCACGAGAATCGCCGCAACCTGGGTTTGCAGGTCCTGAAGGATGCTGTCTATGTCGTCCCCGATGAGGGCCGGAACGCAGCTGTTCGCCACGATGATGGACTCCGGGCGGAATTCCTGGTCCGCAAAGAGTACCGCTTCCCGCAGTTTCTTTTCGCCGCCGCCTATGACATCGGGCTCGTCCAGGTTGGTGGAAAGCCAGATGAGGCCCTCGGCGTTGGGGTCGCGGACCCGTTTCATGTCCCGGTTTCCCCCGTAGTTGCCTATGGAGCAGATTCCGCAGCCCACGGGCCCGTGCATGATCACCACGGCGTTCCTGATGGAATTGAGGATCCCCAGGCTCAGGGTAAACTGGCAGCCCTGGGCTTCGCTGAATTTGCGGGAGGCCAGGTTGGTGCAGCCGTTTGCAAGGGCCCGGTCGCAGGTTCTGACCTGCCGGCAGGTGCCGCCGAAGGCAATGGCGGCCTTGAGCCTGTCTTCACGGGAAGGCGCCGATTTAGCTTCTAAAAAATCCATACTCGACTCTCCTAAAATTACCTGGATGATACCAGGAAGGTCAGCGCATCTTCAGCGAAGGAGAGCCCCCCGCTGAAACCGGCGTAGGCGCGGTTCATCACACAACGGCCCGTGAGGGGGAAGCTTACCGGAATGAGGGGGTAGCCAAATTCCGTCGAAAGGTCCCGCTCGAAGGTGCTGCCTATGATGACCGTAGGATTCATGGCGTCATAATACCGGCTGTTGCGGTTCCTGGGCCATACCTCCCTAAGGTACTTCTTCACCGATGAGGCATCGGTATCAAAAAACACCGCCGGGTTAAGCCCGGAATTGAGGTCCTTGAACCTGGAAGCCACGTATTCCCGCTTCTCGCCCTCGACAACATCCGTTACCACCACAAGGCCCGGAATCCATCCCAGCTCATCGGAAATGAAGCGGGTAATCGCCGGGGCATAGTTGGAATCCCCCAGGACTATGGCGTAGCGCTGCAGGTCCGCATCGTTGTAAATATCGGCAACCCGGGAAAAGTAATCGTAGTAGACCGCCTTTTCCTGGGCTATTACCTTCTCAACCTTCGCCTGCTCAAGGGAAAGGGCTATGCCCACATCCCGCAGGAAAGCTTCCCCCGCCAGGGCGCCCACGGGGAAGGGCGTTACGAGGTAGGGTATGCCGTGGACCTCCTTAAAGTATTGGGCGCTTTCTATGCCGGCATTGTTGGAGGCCACGATGTTGAGGGCCGCGGCTCCGGCGTTTCTTACATTGTCCAGCGTTTCACCCTCGCCGAAAAAGGTGTTTACCTTGAGGCCCAGTTTTTCAAGGAGCCGCTTCAGCTCCCGCAAATTACCCTTCCAGAAAACATCCTGGGCGGGCACTATGCCAAAGAGGTTCACCGTCAGGGCTTCTTTCTTTTCCTGCAGGGGAATGTAGTTCGCGATAAGCCCCTTGAGGATGAGCTCGTAGCCGGTGAAGGCGTTGCCCTTGAAGCTCGGCGTCGGGATGCCCAGTACCGGTTTCCCTTCGCGGGCGTACTCCGAGGTTATGCTCACCGTATCGTCGCCTATCATATCAACCATACAGCCCGTTACCACCACGTAGAGATCGCCGTCCACTATCTCCAGGGTCGATTCTATCTGCTCCCGGAGCCGGCCTTCGCCGCCGAAAACCACATCCCGCTCCACCACGTTGGAGCTGGGCAGGGCGTTCCCGCCGCAGTAGCCGCCCCCCAGGTAGCCCGCGCCGGCATTGAGCGCAGTGTTTATGTTGCCGCCGCAGCCTGCGGAGCCGTGGATGATGGCAACCGTGCGGGGCATGGCCTGAAGGGTACCCACGGCGCCTCCCAGGGCGCAGGTGTACCGCGGCCTGTCAATAAATTTGGTCATTGACCTTCTCCTTATCCATGTGAAAATGTTTCCTCCACGGAAACACGCTGTTCTTCATCACCGTAAACCAGGGAGGAAATATCCCCCCGTCCGGGAATGCCTATGGCATCGGCGCGGCAGTGCTGGCAGTGCCGGAAGACCGGCAGGAAACGCTCCGCTTCCCTCCGGGCCCCGTCCAGGATAGTACAATCCGGGCTTTCGTGACCGGCAAATTCATGCTGGGGAATGAGGGGGATGATGTTGATGATCGAGGCCCCCAGGCCGCCCGCCGTTTCCGCGATGGCGGCAATGTGTTCATCGTTCACGCCGGGGATCAGCACAATGTTGATCTTGATCACCAGCCCCAACTCAGCGGCTTTTTTGATTCCCCGCTTCTGGGCCTCTATCAAAATGGAGGCCCCCTCGACGCCGGAGTATGCTTTTCCGTCGTAGATCACCGCAGAGCATATCCTGTCCAGGATCACCGGGTCCACGGCGTTCACCGTTACCGTCAGGGTTTTTACCCCCACCCGGTGCAGGTCCCCGGCGTAACGCTCCAGGAGGAGCCCGTTGGTGGAGAGGCAGTTGATCAGACCGGGATACTCCCGGTGAAGAATCTCAAAGGTTGCTATGGCGTGATGCGTCGCCAGGGTGTCACCGGGGCCCGCGATGCCCGCCACGGTGATCTCCGGGCAGAGCTCCAGGGACCGCCTCACCAAGTCAACGGCGTCTTTTGGTTCCAGGAGCTTCGCGCTTACCCCCGGCCGGTTTTCAAATTTATTGAAGGACCGCCTGCAAAACCGGCACTGTATGTTGCACCTCGGGCTCACCGGCAGGTGTATCCTTCCCCGGTTGGCGTTGGCCTCCCCGGAAAAGCAGGGATGCTGCAGCGAAGACTTGAGGGCGGCCAGAGGCGTGGAATTATGGGGGCGTTCCGCGGTACCTACCATGTTACACCGGCCTTTCCAGCGGATCGAAGAGCGCCGTCGACAGGTAACGCTCCCCCGTATCCGGGAGAAGCACCACCACGGTCTTGCCTTCGAATTCCGGCCTCTTGGCAACCTGGGTCGCAGCGAAGGCCGCCGCCCCGGAAGATATGCCCACCAGGAGCCCCTCCCGGGCCGCGAGACGCTGGGCGCTGTAGAAGGCCTCCTCGGTGCGCACCTTAAAGACCTCGTCGTAAACCCCGGTGCTGAGCACCCTGGGCACAAAGCCCGCGCCTATGCCCTGAATCTTGTGCGGCCCCGCGGCGGAGCCGGAAAGCACCGCCGAATCGTAGGGCTCCACCGCTATCACCCGGACGGCGGGATTCTGCTCCTTGAGGTATTCCCCCGCGCCGGTAACGGTACCGCCGGTTCCCACCCCGGCGATAAAGGCCGCTACGGCCCCTTCGGTATCGCGCCAAATTTCAGGCCCCGTGGTCTTCCGGTGAATCTCCGGGTTGGCGGGATTGTCGAACTGCTGGGGAACGTAGGCCCCCTCAATCTGGGCCTTGAGTTCTTCGGCCTTCCGCACCGCCCCCTTCATGCCGTCCTTGCCCGGGGTAAGCACCAGTTCCGCGTTCAGGGCCGCCAGCAGTTTCCGGCGCTCAACACTCATGCTGTCCGGCATCACCAGGATTATCCGGTAACCCTTGGACGCGGCCACGAAGGCCAGCCCCACGCCGGTGTTCCCGCTGGTGGGCTCGATAATAACGCTGTCTTTCGTAAGAAGGCCCTTCGCCTCGGCGTCTTCGATCATGGCCAGGGCTATACGGTCCTTCACGCTGCCCGCGGGGTTAAAGTATTCCAGCTTCGCCACCAGGGTGCCCCGCAGGCCAAGCCCTTCGGCGTAACCCTGGAGCTCAAGCAGCGGCGTGTTTCCTATAAGCTCCGTTAATTTTTTCGCTATCTTAGCCATTATTCCTCCTCCCGAAATGGGGGCCTTCAAAAAATGATCCGCGGCCCGCAGGACAATTCCCGCAGCCGCGGATCCACCCCGCTTTTTTGTTCAAAGAGAACCGTTGTCAGTGCAAAGTGTCGGGAACCCCCGGCAGGCGGAGAAAGGTATCCCGCGTCAGGGCCGCAGCGTCCACGGAAGCCTCCACCAGCCCTATGCGCTGGAGGTCCCGGGCGTTCCGCGCAATGGCCGTTTCCGCCTCGCTCACGGAGGCGCGGAAATCATAGGTCCTGAGTATGGCGGCGTTTACCGCGGGCTCCCCCGCCACATAACGCCGTTCCGCCATGAGCCGGGCCGTCTCCTCGGGATTTTCCTGCACAAAATTAGCCGCCCGCTGTATGGCCCTGGTGAATCTCGCCAGCGTCGCCGGGTACCTCTGCGCTATCGCGGTGGAAGCCACGACAACGCAGCAAAATTCATTTTTCAGGTAGTCATCGGTGGCGGAATTGATGATCACCCGGCCCTTGCCCTCGCTTTCCACGATATAGGCGGTGGGATCATTGATGGCGATGGCGTCAACCAGGCCCCGCTCCAGGGCGAGGGGCAGGTCCGAGGCGGGGAAGATCACCCATTCAACCTCAAGGTTATCCGCGCTGACCCCTATGCCCAGTTCCGCCAGATAGCGCTGGGTAATGACCGTGCCGCTGGCATTCATGCTGCTGGTGCCTATCCTCTTGCCCCGGAGATCCACGGGCCGCCTAATCGGCGAATTCGGGCTCACCAACACCTTGATACAACCCGTATGAATACCCAGCGTAACCTTTACATCCAGCCCGTTGGCGATGGGTTGAATAAGCGTGGCAAGCAGGTTATTTACCGCATCGATCTGCCCGGTAACGAGAAGCTGCGGCCCCTGGCCGGAATCGATGCGGACCACTTCATAGTTGAGCCCCTCCTCCTCGTAGTAGCCCAATTCCTGGGCAATAAAAAACGGAGCGGAACAGAGACCCGCCGTAATGCCGTAGCCTATTTTTAGAACATAATCCTCTTCCGCTACCGCGGCGGATCCTTCGCCCTGACCCTTTGCATAGGCGCCGAACAGCACCGCACACATCAAGGCGGTCAAAAGAATTCCCTTCTTTACACTCATGCTTCTCCCCCAATATGGTTTTTTCCGCCCAGGGCGGATTATCACAAATTGTACTCTGGCTCCTGCCGGGAACCGGCGAAATGCAGAATCTGCAGTATCTTGGCCCGGAGGTCCAGAAAATCGGGATCGTCCCTCCGGCGGGGGCGTCCGATTTCAACATCGATAATCTTCTCAATCTTTGCGGGCCGGGCGGACATGACCACGATACGCTCCGCCATATAGATCGCCTCGTCCACATCGTGGGTCACCATGATCGTCGTCATCCTGCGATCTTCCCAAATCTTGAGAATCTCGTCCTGCATATTCATGCGGGTAAAGGCGTCCAGGGCGCCCAGCGGCTCGTCCAGAAGCAGGGCCCTGGGGTTGTTGATCAGCGCCCTGGCAAGGGCTGCCCGCTGGGCCATGCCGCCGGAAAGATGATGGGGGTAGGATTTCTCGAAACCCTCAAGCCCCACCAGGCGGAAAAATTCCGGAATATTATGCTTTTCCGCCCGGTACACCCCCCGCGCGCGGAGCCCGAAGGCAATATTTTCGTAGATCGTTTTCCAGGGAAAAAGCGTAGGGTCCTGAAAGACCAGCCCCCGCTCGTAACCGGGCTTGTGCACATCCTCCCCGTCCAGCTCTATGCTCCCGCTGTCCGGGTCGTTAAGCCCGGCGATGAGCCTGAGCAGCGTGGACTTGCCGCAGCCCGAAGGCCCGATGAGGGAAACAAATTCCCCGCTCCTGAAATCCAGGTTTATGTGGTTCAGCACCGTAATGTCCGCCGCGTCGGGCTGGGGAAAAGTCTTGGTAATATCCCGGATCCTCAGGACCCCCCGGTTCGCCGTTTCCATGCTTACCACCTGATGGTTCCCTTCTGCCAGGCCAGGGCCCTGTTACGGATTCTGAACTGCAGGCTGATAAGAAAGGAAAAAGTAACCGCTATCACGATAAGGGCCGCGTAAACCTGGGAATAGGCCAGGGTCTCCCGCTGCCAGTTGATATACCAGCCTATGCCGAATTTGCAGCCTATCATCTCCGCCGCCATGAGGGTGAGGAAGGACGAGGACGTACCGTTAAAGAGCCCCGTAAAAATATTCGGCGCCGCGCCGGGCAGGGCTATGGAAAAAATATTCCGCAGCGTGCCCGCACCCAGGGTGCTGGACACCTCAAAGTAACTCTTCCGCACATTCATGATCCCCGAGCTGGTCAGTATCGTGGTGGGGAACCAGACCCCCAGGGCGATAAGGAAAAGCGCCGCCGAAGTGGCCCTGGTAAAAACCACCAGCGCAATCGGTATCCACGCGGTGGAAGGGATGGGCCCGACGATGCGGATGAAGGGCATGATCCAGTAGTTCCAGCGGGGGCTCCACCCTATGAGCGTGCCCGTTACTATCCCCACGAAGGCGCCGAGAAAGAAGCCCCCCAGGAGCAGCCTGAGCGAATAGGCCAGGCAGCGCAGAATGAAAAACCAATCGGTGATGAACACCCACACGATACGTTCCGGCGCGGGAAAGTAGAGGCTGGGAATCAGGTCCAGCTTAAGCGTGATAATATTGTAGAGGTTGAGCAGGAAGAAGGCGGCCCCCAAAAACCAGGACTTGTAAGCCAGCCGTTCCCGCAGCTTCCGGCTAAAAACGCTCAGCACCGTTACCAGCGCCAGAACCGCGATAACCAGCAGGTTAAACCGGGTAAACCAGGGCAGCACCTTGGGCCGGTAACTCGCCGCCACGGGCAGAAGGGCGTGAAGCGCCTGGGTAAGGGCCAGGGAGGCCAGGGGGATCAGCGCCCTGCCGTCGAAGCCTATCTCCCAAACCCCCGTCTTTTCACGGCTCAGCCCGCCCGGCAGCGACTCCGCCCTTGCCTCCGACATACACGCCTCCATATCCATAGTATACCACTATACTTTATTTATTATAATATCTAGCAACTTACTAGGATATTACAGCAAAGAAAAATTTATGTCAAGAGGGGAAATAAGGGAGGAGTTAGGGGGGGGCCGGCCCCATATGCGTTTACTTTGATTCATTTTAACCACGAAAGACACGAAAAGCACGAAATTTTTGCTAGTAATCATCTCATTATTCCTCTTCTTTTCGTATCTTTCGTGCTTTTCGTG
>JAISQV010000012.1 GCA_031273985.1 Spirochaetaceae bacterium
CACGAAAAGCACGAAAGATACGAAAAGAAGAGGAATAATGAGATGATTACTAGCAAAAATTTCGTGCTTTTCGTGTCTTTCGTGGTTAAAATGAATCAAAGTAAACGCATATGGGGCCGAGCCCCCTGCGCCCGGCCCAAGGTGCCGGGCTAGGGGGCACGAAGGGCAGCCGCAGGCTGTCCACGGGAAAATTTGGCCTGCTCCGGCGCACGTAAATTCCCCGTTTACCGTACCTTCCCGGCGTTTTCCTTCCTTCGTGCGCCTTCGTGTAATATCTTCATCTTCCTTCATGCTCTTTTGAGGCATCCTATGGGGGGGGAGCGCAAAAGCGTTTTGGCCGCGGAAGCGGCCAAAACCTTTGGAGCGTGGGGGGGCCGGGAAGTGAGGTTGTAGCTGCGCGGCAAAGGCATGGTAATCGGCCCCCCTCCTGATTCTGTATTCACCTTTTTGTTGATGACTTAATGCTGTCCGGTAACAGACCCGTGCGCCGCAAAAAACTACCCCCGTGGGCGAATTCCCTCACTAATCTGTAGATTTAAGAAGCCGCCTTGTGTTACCATGAATAGCATGAGTTCGCTTGGACGCTCAGGGGAGAGCGGAAATTGGTTTTGGGAACTATGATCATTGCCGGCCTGTCTTTTCTTCTCTCCCTTGTTCTGGTCGCCGTGGTGCTGCGGCTTTCCCACAACAATTCCTGGTACGATCAGATCGATGAGCGTAAGGTCCATACCGGCGATGTGCCCAGGCTCGGCGGGCTGGGCTTTTCCCTGGCTTTTATCGTTGTGGCGGCGGCGCTGGGTTTTATCGCCCCTTTCCGGGAAGGTTACGGTTTTCGCTTTCTGCCGGTGATCGCCGCCATGTTCATGGTGCTCTGTCTCGGGGTGGTCGACGACTTTCGGCCCCTGACTCCCCGCAAAAAACTGGTGGTGCAGATAGCGGCGGCGCTTCTCGTGGTTCTTCCGGGCTATACCTTCCGGCGTCTCTTTTTTTTCGACCTGGGGAGTTTTGGCGTCATGGAATGGTGGCTGCGCTACCCCCTGACTATGCTCTGGCTGGTGGGGATGACCAACGCCGTGAATTTTATAGACGGCGTGGACGGGCTTTCCGGCGGAATTTCGCTGCTTATCGCCCTTGCCTACGGGATCATCTTTCCGGTCTTTTCCGCCGTCAACACCCTGTCGATTCTGTGCTTCTCCCTGGCGGCGGCGGTGGGGGGCTTCCTGGTCTTTAATCTGCCCCTGCCCAGGGCGCGAATCTTCATGGGTGACGGGGGGGCCCTGTTCCTGGGCTTTGTCCTGGCGGTACTGCCCCTCATAGACCAGGGTACGGCGGAGGGCTCCGTACTGCCCCTTCCCCTTCCCTACGCGGCGGCCCTGCTCCTGATCCCCATCCTCGATGTTACCGCCGCGGTGTGGAGGCGGGTCCGGGATCACCGCCCCATAGACAGCCCCGACAGATCCCACGTGCACCACAAGCTCATGTCTCTGGGGCTGGGCGCCGCCGGGCTTGACGCGCTGCTCTGGGGCCTCCAAATTCTGCTGAATCTGCTGGTCTGTATCGCTGTCCTGACGCCCGGCCCCCGCTCCCTCCCCATCCTGGGGGCGGCCTATGCCCTGGGGATAGGCTTTTTTTCAACGGTGCATTTTCTCCATCGCCGGTCCAACAGCAAAAAGCCCCAAGGAGCCGGGACGCCCGGTTCCGGCGCCTAAACATTCCCCGTGCCGGTGAAGCGCAGGTACTTCGATTGGGCCGCCGCCGCCCCCCCGGACCCCCTCCCGGCGCCGGGACCCTTCGGCAATCCCTCGTCGCGGCACACGGAAGGCCGCCGGGCCCGGGAAGAGTTGGAGCGGAGCCGCGCCCGCTGCGCCGCGGTACTCGGCACGGTCCCGGAGAATCTCTACTTTACCTCCGGCGGCACCGAGGCCAACGCGCTGGTGCTTCACTCCCTCCTCCTCCGCCGGGGAAGCGGCAGCCTCCTCTATTCGGCGGCGGAGCATCCTTCGGTGCGGGAAAACGCGGAATCGCTCTCCCGGCTGGGGAAGAAGGTTCTCCCCGTGGAGGTGGAAGCCGACGGCGGCGTTTCCCGGCGCGGCCTCAGACGGGCGCTGGAAAAGGCGGAGAACCCCCGCATGGCGGCGATCATGGGGGTAAACAACGAGACGGGGAGGGTAACGGATATTCCCGCCCTGGCCGGGGTTCTGCGGGAAGCCGGGGGGACGATACACCTCCACTGCGACCTGGTCCAGCAGGCGGGGAAGCTCCCCCTGGGCAGCGCCCTTGACGAGGCGGACTCCGCCGCCTTCAGCGCCCACAAGCTGGGCGGCCCCCGGAGCGTGGGGCTCCTCTTCCTGCGGCGCCCCCTGGAGGCCCTCTACGCCGGGGGAGGGCAGGAGCGGGGGCTCAGGCCGGGGACGGAAAATGTGGACGGCGCGGCGGCCCTGGCGGACTGCCTTGAAAGGCGGGCGCTGCCCGGACGGCTGGGGGAGGAGGAGGCGGCCCTCCGCTGGAAGGCCCTGATCACCGGCCTCCGCTCTCTGGAACGCTGCACCCTGATACCGGCAGACCGCCAGGCGGAGGACCCCCGCTTCTCCCCCTGGATTCTGCAGCTCGCCTTTGACAAGATCCCCGGAGAGGTGATGGTCCGGGCCCTGGACGAGGCGGGCTTCGCCGCCTCCACAGGCTCCGCCTGCTCCTCGGCCAAACAAGAGCGGCCCGTGCTCTCCGCCATGGGCTTGGACCCCAAAACCGCCTTCGAAGGCTTCCGCCTTTCCCAGGGCTGGTCCACGGAGATGGAAGACATCGAAGCCCTGCTGGAAGCCCTGCAAACTATAGCGAAAAAATGGTGAATAAAAGTCAGGAGTTAGGAGGTAGAGCCTTCATCCAACTTCCTTTCTTCGCCTTCGTGCGCCTCGTGGTTAAAATTCTTCTTTATCTTCTTTTTTTTCCGTGTTTTCCGTGGTTAAATTCTTCATTCTTCTTCCTTTGTGCTCTTTGTGGTTAAATTCTTTCTTCTTCCTTCTGTGGTTAAATTTTTCGTTTTGTGAAGTATAATACCGTGTAGTCACCATGGAACAGGAAAAGAACATCACCTGGCTCTTAAAACTGGGGGAACTCACCCTCAAGGGGGGGAACAGGCCGGCCTTTGAACGAGCCCTGCGGCGGAACCTGGCGGCGCGGCTCCGGGGGACGGGGGCGGAGATTGTAACGTCCAACGGCCGGTTCTACGTGCGCTCCGGCCCCGGCGCTGCGGAGCGTACCGAGGCGGTCCTGGGCCGGATCTTCGGCATTTCAGGCTGGGCCCGCACCAGGGCGGTGGAAAAGAGCCGGGAGGCGGTGCTGGCCGCTATGGTTGCCGAGGCGCGGGACTGCGCGGACCGGGGCATAACTACCTTCAAGGTGGAGGCCCGGCGGACGGACAAGAGCTTCCCCCTGGATTCCTATGCGCTCCGCAGCGAGGGGGGGGCGGCCATTCTGGAAGCCCTGCCGGGCCTCCGGGTGGACGTGCACCGCCCCGGCGCGGTGATCGAGGTGGAGATTCGGGAACGGGCCTACGTCTACGCCGCCGGGCGCAAGGGCCGCCGGGGGCTCCCCGTGGGAACGGCGGGCCGGGGCCTGCTCCTCCTTTCCGGGGGCATAGACTCCCCCGTGGCCGGTTACCTCATGGAAAGCCGGGGCATGGGGCTGGACGCCGCGTACTTCCACGCGTGGCCCTACACCCCGGACGAGGCCCGTCAGAAAGTGCTGCGCCTGGCGGAAACCGTCGGCGCCTACGGCATGGGGATACGGCTTCACACACTAGACTTCACCCCGGCGCAGATGCGGATAAAAGAGCGGGCCCCGGAGCCCTGGACCACGGTGCTGCTCCGCATGGCCATGATGGAGGCGGCGGAACTCCTGGCCCGCCGGCAGCGCTGCAAGTGCCTCATCACCGGGGAGTCCCTCTCCCAGGTGGCCAGCCAGACCGTGGAGAACATCACCTGCACCCAGAGCCGGATAACCCTGCCGGTACTGCGCCCCCTCATAGGCATGGACAAGGAAAGCATCATCGCCGCCGCCGTATCCATCGGCACCTACGAAACGTCCATCCTGCCCTACCAGGATTGCTGCGCCCTCTTCAGCCCCGCCAACCCGGTGCTGCGGGGAAACGCGGCGGAGGCGGGAGCCCTCTACGAAAGCCTGGAACTCCGGCCCCTCATAGCCGAAGCCCTGGCAAACCGCCGCATCGACAAGTGCGCCTACCCGCCGGGCTAAGTGAGGAGGTAACAGGGAGGAGTTGAAAGATAATAAGAGGGGCGCATCCCCGGTGCGAAGCACCGGGGACCGGGCTATACGCTCCAATTTTTTTTGCCCGGCAAGGGCAAAAAAAGATTTCCGCTTCTATCCCTTGCGC
>JAISQV010000016.1 GCA_031273985.1 Spirochaetaceae bacterium
TCCCTGTGGGGGGAGCTTTCCCTTCACCCGCGGAAGCTCGATCTGATAAGGATGGTTCTTGCGCGGCCCGATCTTTCGCTGATCGTGGAAACATCGGGCCTCTCCTGGACAGGGGCGGAGCTGGAGGAGGTCGCAGCGATCCCGCGCCCCGTGCAGAACCGGCCCTGGGGCGCTCCGGCGGGGCGGCTCTCATGGATCGTGTCCCTGGACGCGGCGGACGAGGCGCGCTATGCCGAGGTTCGCGGGGCCGGTTTTGCCGCCGCCACGGAAACGGCGCGGACACTGCTCCGCTGTTTCCCCGGCGACACCTACGTCCAGGCCCTGCGCATCCGGGGAGCCGAGGACGATACCGAGCGCTTTTACCGCCGGTGGAAGGAGATCGCCGGGGCGGAGCGGGTGATCGTCCAGAAGTACGATGATTTTGCCGGGGCTCTCCCCAAGTTGCAGGGGGCGGATATTTCGCCGGTGCGCCGCCGCCCCTGCTGGCACCTGCTCCGGGACATGAACATCTTCATGGACGGCAGGGTTCCTTCCTGCCGGGAGGATCTGGCGGCCCTGGACGGCGGGGCGGTGTTGGGTAACGCCTTTGAGGAGGACCTGGCGGCCCTTTGGGACAGGGGGAAGGAACGCTACCGGGAGCATTGTTCCGGGGAATACAGGGGGCTCTGCGCGGACTGTGATGAATACTATACCTTCAATTTTTAACGCGCCTGTCCCCGCCTACACCGCCGTGGGCGGCTCCGAGCCGGCAGCCTCCACGGGAGTTTCGGCGATACTCCTCAACCGGGGGGGGCGCTACCCCCGGCGCACCCTCTTTCAGGAGCTGGAAAAAACGGGCTTTGACTACATCGTCTCCGTGGAGGGCCCCCAGGAGCGTTACGATGTGGAAGAGCTTTCCCTCCGCTTCCCCCAGGTCCGCTTCATCCTCCTCAAGGAGGCGCTGAGCCCCGGAGAGCAGATCAACCTGGCCGCCTCGGAACTTTCGGAGCCCCTCTTTTTCGTCCTCTGGAACGATCTCAGGATACTCCACTCCGGCGGGGCCGTGCGCATGGCGGAACGCCTCCTCCTCCCGCCGGAGGAAGCCGCCGGAGGAACCCCTCCCGGCAGGCGGCTCTGCACGGCCCCGCTGATCCAGAACATACAACTGGAAACGCTGCCCACCCTCGTGGCTCCGGTTTTTTACAAGGGCGCCGTGAACACCGTGCCCTTCGTCCTTGAGCGGGAGGGCGCGGCCAGCCTCTACCCCTTTGACGGGGTGGGGGTTTACGACCGGGAACGCTTCATCCGTCTGGGGGGCTTTGACGGAATGCTCAAGAGCCCCCACTGGCAGCTCATGGACTTCGGCTTCCGGGCCTACCTCTGGGGGGAGGAGATTCGCGCCACCCAGGTGATCCGTCTTTCCTACAACAGCGAAACCCCCTCGGAGAACAGCACCGCCGAGGAAAGCTACCGCCGCTTCTACCTCAAGAACCTGGCCCCCGTGTTCCAGGGGGACGGAGCGCGAATACCCCTGGGGCGCTTCTTCACCTACCTCTTCCGCTCCGGCGGGGACCCCTTCAGCGCATGGGCGGAATTCGCCGAAGGCCGGCGCTGGGTCCGGGACAACCGCCGCCGCTTCCGCCGGGACGCCCGCTCCCTCAGCGGCCTCTGGGACCCCGTGGCCGGGGACGGGGCATGACCGCCCTGATCCTCCAGGCCCGGCTGGACTCCACCCGGCTCCCCCAAAAGGCCCTGCTCCCCCTCGGCGGGCGGCCCCTCCTCCTGCGGGTCATGGAGGCCCTCAACCGGATCCCCGCGGAGGCCCGGATCCTGGCCTGCCCGGCGGACTGCGCCGAAACCTTTGAGCCCCTGGCCGGCGAAGCGGGCTTTGCGCTCTATGCGGGCTCCAAAGAGGATGTGCTGGCCCGTTACTGCGGCGCCCTCAGGCATTTCTTCCTCAAAGTTTCCCCGGCGCCCGGCGAAGACGGCCTCCCGGACCGCGTGATCCGGGCCACGGGGGACAACCCCTTCGTCTTTGCCGACGCCGCCCTCCGCATCCACGATGAGGCAACAGCCCTGGGCGCGGATTACGCGGGCTATGCGGGCCTCCCCTACGGCGCCGGGGTGGAATCCCTGGAAACCTACGCGTTGCTTCAGGCGGAGCGCGAGGCCCGGGAGCAGGCGGAACGGGAACACGTTGCCCCCTACCTCTACAAGCACCCGGAATACTTCCGGCTCCACCGGCCCCTGGCCCCCCGTCCCTGGCAGGCCCCGCTCAGGCTCACCGTGGACACGGAAGAAGACTACCGCCGGGCGGAAAGACTCTACGCCCTCCTCGACGAGCGCTGCGGGCCCGGCAACCCGGCGCGCTGGCGGGGCGAAACCATAATCGAAGCCTGCAAAGACCTGGGGACCGGGTACGGGATAGGATAATGAAAGAAGGGGCGCTCCTCGTGGTACCCGCTGCGGGCAGGGGCAGGGGAGGCGGGCATCTGGCCCGGTCCATAGCCCTGGTCAGGGCCCTCCGCGCCGAAGGCAGGGAAGCCTGGCTCCGGGCGCCCGAGCCGTCTTCATGCAAGCTCCCGGCGGAAGCCCCCGGCGTGACGGGGGAGCCTCTGGCGATTCCGGAATCAGAGATACCCGCCCGCCCCTGGTCCTGGATCATCCTGGACAACTTCCGCACCTCCCCGGAGGACTTCGCCCGCTGGTCCGCCCTGGCCCCCCTCATAGGCATAGACGAAGGCGGCCCCCTCCGCTCCCGCTTCGACTTCCTGGCGGACCTCCTCCCCGCGCTCCCCGGCGTCCATCCCCCCAACCTCAGCGCCCCCGGCCTCAACCCCAGACCCTGCCGGGCCAAAGAGCGGCCCTTCGCCGCGCCGGAAGGCGCCCTCCGGGTCCTGGTCAGCTTTGGCGCGGAAGACCCCGCGGGCCTCACCGTGCCCGTAGCGCTGGCCTTAGCGCCGGACGAAGAAAGATCAGGAGGGGGCCGAGCCCCCTGCGCCGGAGCCACCTCCCCGCTTCGCGGGTCCGGGGTCTCCGGCTACCCCCAATGCGGGGGCGCCCCCCCCCCAAACCCCCCCCCGCGGGGGG
>JAISQV010000101.1 GCA_031273985.1 Spirochaetaceae bacterium
GGCGCGGCGGTAATTCTCCTCCAGCGCGTCAACACTTATGTTAATGATGATAAGGATCCGCCCCTCCCGGTTGTCAAAGACCACCAGCTTATCAAAGAGCATCAGATCCGCGTCCTTAAAACCCTCCTCGTCCTCCGCGTCCAGGTTAAGCCCGCCCTCACTGTATTTGATATAATCGTATGAAAAGTAACCCACGAGGCCCCCGGTAAAGGGGGGCAGATCCGGCGCCGGGGGACAACGGTTATCCTCGATGATCCGCCGGATATACGAGCCGGGCTTATCGGTTTCTATCCGCAGTTCCGTCCCGTTTTTGATACACAGGGTCCCGTTGGTACAGCTAATCTCCAGCTTGGGATCGTAGCCGATAAAGGTATAACGGCCCCAGCGGCCCGGGTCCTCAAGACTTTCCAGAATAAAACACTGACGGCTCAAATTTTTCAGCGCCAGAAAAACATCCGTCGCCGTCCGCCCCCGGGCGGGAATACTTTTCCACAGGGGAACCCGCCGGTAGCCCTTTGCCAGGGCCTCCAGTTCCTCCGGTATCCGCGTTTCGGCCATACACACCTCACAGTTTGTTGTTTCTCTATAGAGAAACGCCTTATGTTTCTTTATACAGAAACATCTTATCCGTGTCAAGCGAATTTTGAAAAATTTTTAGGAAGGGGGGGCCACCTACCGCGGCCAATTTGTCCGCAGCCTGCCCCCTGCGGGACACCCTCGCCGGCTCGGGTGTAAGTTCTGGCCGGCCCGACGATTTTACTCCGCAGCCTCAAGCGTTTCCTTGGCCTAGGCCATGTTACCTACATTCCGGGACACCCTCGCCGGTTCGGGTGTAAGTTCTGGCCGACCCGACGATTTTACTCCGTAGCCTAAAGCGTACCCCTGGCCTAGGCCATGTTACCTACGTTCCGGAACACCCTCGCCGGCTCGGGTGTAAGTTCTGGCCCCCCCTCCGCCCGCACTTCGTTGCGGGCTACCCCCCTCGTGGGGCTCCCGACCGACTTGAATTCTTTTTGTAGTGTGGTATACTTGGTCCTAAGATGTGGCGTCCATTAAAATATTATCAAAATTTGCGTGATATAGCCTCCGGTTTCCGGGCGGTTTGGCACGGTTTTTGCTCTCTCTCTCTCTCTCTCTCTCTCTCTCTCTCTCTCTCATAATACTCACCGTCAATTTTCTCTTCCCCACGACACTTTCTTCGGGGCTTTTATGTTCTCAATAATGACTAATTTAGTCATAAATGGAAGCACAACGTAGGGGGATGGTTTGAAAAGGTTTGTTTTCATCCTGGCTGTTTTCTGCCTGTCAATTGGTCTGTTAAACGCCCAGACTGCGGAGCGGCTGGATGCGATTCTGGACACCGCTGAAGTTACCTACGCCATGGCGGCCTTTGTGGTACTCCCCGCCGCGGGTATTTTAAGCGGAGACAGCAGCCCTGACGCGGCTTTTGCCGAAGCGGCGGAGCGGAACTATCTACCTGCAAATGCGGAGGCTGCGGGGATCATCAGGCTGGATGAGCTTTCCTTTTTAATCATGCAAGCCTTCGGCATGAAAAGCGGCTTTTTATACGCCCTGGCTCCAGGCTCCCGTTATGCCTACCGGGAGCTGGTCTACCGGAAGCTGATACAGGGGAGGAATGATCCGGCCCTGGCGGTTTCGGGGGAACGGCTTTTGCGGATCATCGGGCGGGTGCTGGATTACCGGGGGGATGGGGAATGAAACGGCTTATTTTTGCGGGACTGCTTTTCTCCGGTATCGTTTTTGCGGTTTTCGGGGCGGACTCAGGCTTCACCCTGCACCAAAACCCGGAATTAAACGGCGCGGGGCGGGATACGGACTTTAGCTATACGTGGGGAATAGCCCCCTGGGTGTCCGCCTCATTGAGTGAAAATCTGGATGTGTATTTTTCAGGCAGCCTTGCCTTCAGGCATGAAAGCGAAACCTGGAAGGTGATACCGGAGTTAAGCCGGTTTATGGTTTCGTGGCGGCCCCTTCCGGTTCTCGGGATAGACGCCGGGCGTATCCGGTTTACCGATTCCAGCGGCGTACTGGCTGCGGGTTTGTTTGACGGCATCTCGGGGATGTATACGCTGGGGAGTACCCGCTTGACCCTGGGGGCGTATTACACGGGGCTCCTGTACAGGGACACGGCGGATATTTTTATGAGCGCCGGTGATACGGAGGATTACGCCAGGGAACTGGACTACAACAACTTTGGCAACACCTATTTCGCGTCCCGTCGGTTTCTTGCCGCCCTGGGCTGGGAGGCTCCCGCCCTGGGGAGCAGTCCCCACGGACTCTCGCTGCAGGCTCTGGCCCAATTTGACCTGAACGGCCGGGACGAAAAAATCCATACCCAGTACCTTTCCGCACGGTTCCTGTTTTCACCGGTTCCGGTTTTTGATCTTTCCCTGGGAGGGGTGGCGGGGTTTGCTGAAACGGCGGGATTGTCCGGTACGGAAATCAGTTTCGCGTTACCGATCGGTGTATCATGGACGCCGCCTTCTTCCCTGCGGGATGTGGTTACCCTGGGATTCCGCTGGGGGTCCGGCCGCGTCAATGAGCGGATTGGGCCGTTCAGGCCGGTAACGACTATTAGCCAGGGGAATGTGCTGGATGCGGGGCTTGGGGGCCTTATGGTGATAAACGGCGCTTATACCCTGTCGCCGGCTGATACCCTCTCCCTTTCCCTTGAGGGGCGGTATTTTCTGCGGAGCGATGTCAAAACCTACGCCAACGCCCGCCTGAAGGGGGGCGATGAAAAGGCCCTTGGCGCGGAAGCCTATGGATCAATCACCTGGGTTCCCATGGTAGACCTATCGCTTACCGGAGGCGTAGGGGTGTTTGTTCCCGGCACGGGGAACGCCCTTGATTCCGGCGCGCCGGTTTTGTGGAAAGCCGCGCTGGCCCTTTTGCTGTCATTTTGAGGGGGAAGGATATGAAATATTTTTTGACCGGATGCGTGCTGTTGTGCGCGTTGTACGTTTCGGCCTATGCCCAGAGTCCGGCGGCGGTGATACGGGAAGTGAGCGGGACGGTGGAAGTTCAGGCGCCGGGGAGCTCGGCCTGGGGTCCCGCTGTTCCCGGCATGGCGATAGAAAAGGCAACACGGATCTCCACGGGATTTAAGAGCAGCGCGGTGGTGGCGCTGGGCGGGGCCGTGATTACGGTCCGCCCCCTGACCCGGCTGACGCTGGAAGAGATTGCCGGAGAGCCGGGGGCGGAGGAGGCGGGGCTCTACCTCCAGGCCGGAAGGCTTCGGGCGGAGGTAACGCGCCCCAGCGGGGGGACTATCGATTTTACCGTGCGGAGCCCCTCGGTAACCGCCTCGGTGCGGGGCACGGTTTTTGAATTTGATACCGTCAATGTGAGGGTCAGCGAGGGCCGGGTACAATACGCCGGTAGAAACGGTTCCCTTGCCTTTGTGCGGGCCGGAGAGCGGAGTACGGTGGATGAAAGAAACTATACCGTAACGGCCCCCCGGGAAGAAACGGCGCTGCGTTTTACGCCGGATTTGCCGCCGGGTTCGGAGGCGGGAGGCAGTCTTAAAGCCGCCGCCGGCACCTCCGCCGTCCCGGCTGCCCCTGCCACCCCGGACACTCCCGCCGTTCCGGGCACTCCGAGCGCCCCGAGTACTCCCGCCACCCCGGACACTCCCGCCACACCGAGCGCCCCGAGTCCTCCTGCCCCCCCGGGCAATTCGGGAATAACTGTTACCCCCGAGTGGTAACTTGTTTCACAGGTTTTGTAAAATGCTGCGCATTTTTACAGGGGTTGTCATTAACACTTCGTGTTAATGTTCGATTGAATATCGCGGCGATACCGCCGCTTTTGATAAAGGTTGATCATGCAAAAAAGATTGAAAACGGCATTTTTATCCGGGATGATCGTATTACTGCTGGTTTCCTGCGGCGTATTTATGAGCAATTACGGGAAGACCGAAGAGAATTTAACTATAGCCTTTGAAAATACGGGGAACCTTCAGCCGGGGGCAGCCCGGTCGGCGATTCCGGGAACCGCGACACAGGCCCTGCTGGAATACGGCATTACCCTGACCAGGGGAGCGCAGACCCGAAGCGCGGTTGTCCCGGCGGGGCAGACCAGCGCGGTTTTAAGCGTAACGCCGGGAGTCTGGAACATCGCGGTGGAAGCGTATCTTCCGCCGGGGACGTATGCCGGCAATGATTCGCCTATCCATGTGGGGACGGGTTCCGCCCAGGTAACGGTCGTTGAAGGGCAGAGCGCCAGCGCCGCAATCAAGATGATTTTTGACAATACCACCCCGGAAAGCGTTGAGGTGGTTTATATGGGTACTACCTATGCCGCCGCGTATATCGGGGACAACATCTATGCGGCGCTTTTAACCACCTATGGTACGACAGAAACCGTTGCCATAACGATAAACAAGGCGGTGCCCGATCAGGTCATAGTAGACGGCAGCGATATAGAGATAACCGGTCCTGTTTCGGTGCTTTCTCCCGCCGACCGGGGAAATACCGTTTCCACATCCTTTACCGTCAAGGCCAACGACCTTGAGGGCTTTATGGCCCCCTATGACGTAAAACTGATTTTCGGCTGGCCGGTGGATACCACCGCAAGCGCAATGGACCTGAAAGCCCGGTTCAGCATAACCACAACCGGAGCGAATGGCGTTACCGAAGCGTTTAACGCGGTGCACTGGCTTATCAACACCCCGGAGGCGGGGGATTTTACGCAGATTATTCAGCTTGGCGATTACATCGACCTGGATTCGCTCAACGTTGCGGATTATAACAGCGCCGGGGCGATCAGTGAGGTTAATACCACCTGGGGCGGCGATCACGGACAACTCCTGCGCCTCATCGTGGTGGGGAAGAATTCCTTTAACGGCATAAACGGCAACAACACGCCCCATGTGGTGTTCCAGTTCCAGAACCTTCCGGGAACCCGCAAGATGAACGCAAGTGATACCAACGCGGGCGGGTATATGGGCAGTGAAATGAAGGCGTATCTGACCCCCGACGGCGTGCCGGGGCACGGTAATTTTTATACCGGCCTCACCGGCGCCGGAGTGCCGGACGCGGTGGTGTGGGCCCCCAGCCGCCGGGTGGCCAACGGCGGTTCCGGCGCGACCGGCGCGGATACGGTTGCCGATCTCCTCTGGCTTCCCACGGAATTTGAAATGTCCGGCGCGCATCTCTATTCTTCGCCAACCTATGAAGCCCCCGCTACTCAGGCGCGGCTTGAATATTATACGGATAATAACAGCCGTATAAAGTATGGCAGTTCGAATTCCGATAGATGGTATTGGCTCGCGTCTCCCTATTATGGAAACGCCGCCGATTTCTCTGTTGTCTCCGAATATGGTGACCCCGGCTACGTTAATGCGTCTGCTACGTTGGACAGCGGGGTGGTCCCCGCGTTCTGTGTCAAATAACCTTTAGGTTATTTGACGGTTCCGGCCTCCCGCTCCCCCAAATGGGGGGCAGGTACGGAATTTTTAATGTTTTTTAGCTTTCAGCAAAACTTCGAGGTGTTTGGAAATTGATATGCGCCGGCCCTGCGGGAGCATTGCCGCGGGCCCAAAAAAAAGCGCCGCCCCGGACAGGCCGGAACGGCGCTTCACCGCTGCGGGATGAGCGGGCCCGCTGCCCGCCCCCTGGCTACTGCAGAAGCTGTAGTACGGTCTGACCCCGCTGATTCGCCTGGGCCAGCATGGCGGTACCGCTCTGGCTGAGAATCTGGTTCTTTGTGTAACCGACCATCTCGTTGGCCATGTTGGTATCCCGTATGCGGGACTCGGCGGCCTGCAGATTTTCGGCGCCCACATCGAGGCCGCGGATAGCGTGCTCCAGGCGGTTCTGGTAGGAGCCCAGATCTGCCCTTTGCTTGTTGATCTTCTTGATCGCCTCGTCGAGGGTTCCGATGGCACGGTTGGCGCTCTCCGCTTCGGACAGTGAAAGAATAGACTCGTCCCCGACATTCCTGACCCCGAGGCCCTTGGCTGTCATGGTGCCGATAAACACCTGCTCCCGCTGGTCCATATTGGCGCCTATGTGCAGCCACATGGAAGCGGTAACCACATTCTCCCCTATGGGGCGGCCGAAGCGTCCGGTAAGCATATTCATGCCGTTGAACTGGGCGTGGGAAGCAATCCTGTCGATTTCGTCAATCAGGGCCGAAACTTCGATCTGGATGTACATCCGGTCTTCGGCGGTATAGATACCGTTGGAAGCCGCCACGGCCAACTCGCGGATACGCTGAATAATATCTTCGGATTCCTGCAGATAACCCTCAGCGGTCTGAATAAAGGAGATACCGTTCTGTGCGTTGGTAGAAGCCTGATTCAAACCCCTGATCTGGCTCCGCATCTTTTCAGAAACGGCAAGCCCCGAAGCGTCATCACCGGCGCGGTTGATGCGCAGCCCGCTCGACAGTTTCTCCATGTTCTTGTCCAGAAAAGTCTGGGT
>JAISQV010000132.1 GCA_031273985.1 Spirochaetaceae bacterium
AAAGTACCGCACTCCCGCCTCAAAGATACGCTGCCGCTTGTTCCCCGGAATATTGACGTGCACCCAGGGCCCCTGCCGCTCCGAGTGGCCCATCTTGCCCAGGATCCTGCCGTCGGGGCTCGAAACCGCTTCGATGGCAAAGGCGGAACCGTTGGGATTGTCCGGCTCCGTCCCGGCGGGCTGCCCTCCGGCATCGGCGTAACAACAGGAAACCTGCCCCGCCCTGAACAGCGCCTCCGCCTCCTCCGCCTGAATCACCAGCCGCCCCTCCCCGTGGCTCACCGGAAGGCAGTGAATCGCGCCGGCCTCCTCCAGCGCAAACCAGGGCGAAAGCGTAGACATGACCCGCGTGCGGACCATGCGGGACACGTGCCGCCCCAGACGGTTCCCGGCAAGCGTGGGCGCGCCGCTCCCGGCCTCCCGGATACGCCCGTAAGGCACCAGCCCCAGCTTGATCAGCGCCTGAAAACCGTTACAGATTCCCAGCATGAGCCCGTCCCGCTTCTCCAGCAGGTCCTCCAGCGCGCGGGCCAGCGGCGGCGAACGCAGCACATTGGCGATGAACTTCCCCGACCCGTCGGGCTCGTCCCCGGCGCTAAAGCCCCCCGCCAGCGCCACAATCTGCGAGCCCGCGACAGCCCCGGCCAACTCATCCAGGGAAGCCTCAATATCCGCCCGGGTCCGGTTGCGGAACACCACAAGCCGCGTCCGGGCCCCGGCCTCCGAGAAGGCCCGTTCCAGGTCCCACTCACAGTTTGTACCTGGAAATACCGGAATCGTAACAAGAGGGACAGCCCTGGAGGGGGGGAGCACCCCCCCTGAGCCCCGGCCCGGCTGCGCCGGTCCTGGGCTACCCCCCCCAGCGGGGGGAAGGCCCCCCGCAACGCCCCCCTTCCCCGTTCCCGTGCTTTCCCCGGAAACCTGGGGGTAGACCCCTGCCAGGGGACTCTCCCAGGCATCACGCAGCAGCGCCAGGGGCCTTTCCGCCGCGCCGCCGCCGGAATCTACAATACGGAAGACAGCCTCCTTCAGGGTCCTTCCCGCCCTCACTGCCCCCGGCGAAACCGGGACGCTCATATCCGAGGCCGCGAGGGCCTTTCCGTCCAGCTCCACCAGCATGGAGCCCTGGTAATCCCTTCTCGCCGGGGTCAGGGCCTCCGCGTAGAGCTCCACGCCCGTCATATTGCCGAAGGCCGCCAGGGCTATGGCCGCCGCAGCGCCGCCGGGGCCCACGGGGTAGGCGGAGCGGACGAGGCCCCGCCCCGTCAACTCCGCCAGGCTCCCCAGGTTGCGCCTGAAGCGATCCCACTCCGCCGCGCCCCCCTGAGTTTCCTGTAGGAGCGGCTCTTGTAAGGGCGGCTCCTGTAGGAGCAGGATCAGAAGGTTCCCCGCCTCTCCGCTCAGCGCTCCGGAGCGTATCGCCGGAGCGGGCGCGGTCCCGGCGGCAAAGGCAATGAGGCTGGGCGGCACCTCAAGGGCTATGCCCCCGTCCCGGTAGTTCCCGGACATGGAGTCCTTTCCCCCTATGGCGGGGACCCCCAGCTCGAGCTGGGCCTCCAAAGCCCCCAGGAGGGCCCCGGCGGGCCTCCCCCAGGCTTCCGCCTCCCCGGTCTTTCCGAAGTATTCCTGCAGGGAGAGCCGGGCCTTGAAGGGGTCTCCCCCCAGGCAGGCATACTTTGCCAGGGCCTCCCGGATCGCCCCCTTGGCGGCCCGGTAGGGGTTTGCCTGCGCAAGGTCCGGGTCGTAGCCGGAAGTCATGACGCTGGCCGTCAAAGGGCGCTTTTCCCGGCAGGGAAGCAGGGCCGCCATGCCGCATTCGGGGGTCCCCTGGGTCGCCCCCCCCCAGGGGAACAGCACCGACGCCGCCCCTATGGACCCGTCAAAACGTTCCTGGAGGCCCCGGCGGCTCCCGCTCCTGAGCCCGGCGAGCTCCGCTTCCAGGGCCGCCATCAGAGTCTCCGGCGGGACGGGCCCCTCCGCGCCGGGCTCCGGCGCCTTCCCGGAAACGATACGGGCGGCGGCGCTCCGGGGGGCCCCGGAGCTGGCGAGAAAATCCCTGGAAAGATCCGCGATGATCCTTCCGCGCCAGAACATCCTCAGCCGGGGAGGCTCCGCCGCGCCGCCGGTTACGCGGGCTATCACCACGGCGCTGAGATTCTCCCCGGCGGCCTCCCGGATAAAAGCCTCAGCGTCACCGGGCGCGGTGACAACGGCCATGCGCTCCTGGGATTCGCTTATGGCCAGCTCCGTCCCGTCGAGGCCGGCGTACTTTTTGGGCGCCGCATCGAGGGTAATGTCCAGCCCCGGGGCAAGTTCCCCCACGGCAACGGAGACGCCCCCCGCGCCGAAGTCGTTACAGCGCTTGATGAGGCGCGTTACTTCGGCCTTGCGGAAGAGCCGCTGGAGTTTCCGCTCCTCCACGGCGTTGCCCTTCTGCACTTCGGCCCCGGATTTTTCCACGGACTCCCCCGTGTGGGCCCTGGAGGAGCCCGTAGCGCCGCCTATCCCGTCCCGGCCCGTGGCGCCCCCCACCAGAATCACCAGGTCCCCGGCGGCGGGCTCCTCGCGGCGCACCCACGCGGCGGGGACGGCGCCTATCACCGCTCCCAGCTCCATGCGCTTGGCGATAAAGCCGGGATGGTAGAACTCCGTTACCTGCCCCGTGGCAAGGCCGATCTGATTCCCGTAGGAGGAGTAGCCCGCCGCTGCCTCCCTGGCTATCTTCACCTGCGGAAGTTTTCCCGGCAGGGTTTCCGCCAGGGCGCTGCGGGGGTCGCCGCCCCCGCTTATCCGCATGGCCTGGTACACAAAGGCCCTGCCGGAAAGCGGGTCCCTTATGGCCCCGCCCAAACAGGTGGCGGCCCCCCCGAAGGGCTCAATCTCCGTGGGGTGGTTGTGGGTCTCGTTCTTGAAAAGGAGGAGCCAGGGCTCCGTGGAGCCGTCCTCGAATTCCGCGGTAATGCGCAGGGTGCAGGCATTGATCTCGGCGCTTTCGTCCAGATCGGGAAGAAGGCCCCGCTTTTTCAGAACCCTGGCCCCCAGGGTGGCCATGTCCATGAGGCTGCGCTCCGGCGCGGCGGAACCGTAGACCTCCCGCCGGGCCGCCTCGTAGCGTTCCAGGGCCTCCCGGAGGGCTCCGGCGTCGCTCCCGGCGGGACCTTCCACCCTTATCTCCTCCAGGGCCGTGGTAAAGGTTGTGTGCCGGCAGTGGTCGGACCAGTAGGTGTCGAGGACCCGCAGCTCGGTCAGCGTGGGGTCCCGGCCCTCGGCGGCAAAGTAATCCCGGCAGCAGAGTAGGTCCGCGAGGGACATGGCCAGGCCGTATTCCTCCCCCAGGGCGGCCAGGGCCGCCTCTCCCAGCGCCCGGAAACCCGCCAGCACCGGTATGTCCTTCAGCGCCGCCGCATCCTCCTCCAGCGCGGCGGGGATACCCGAAGCGGCTTCCCTGGAATCCACCGGGTTGATGAGGTAGCGTTTCACAGCCTCCAGCGCTTCCCCGTCCAGCCCCGCCGCTCCGGGTTCCAGGATGTAGACCCGGGCGCTGCGTACCAGGGGCCGTTGTCCCGTTACCAGTTCCGCGCACTGCTCCGCCGAATCCGCCCGCTGATCGTACTGGCCCGGCAGGTACTCCACGGCAAAACATCGGTCCCCCGGCGCCGCCGGCGCATCGGCCCCCCAAAAAACCCTGTCGCTCTGGGGCTCCGACAGGACCAGCTCCACCATGCGCCGGAACTGCCCCTCATCGAGGCGCCCCACATCGTAGCGGTTGAGGAGCCGGAGCCCCCGCAGCTCCGCGAGGCCCGGATACTGTCCCAGAAACCCGGAAATTTCGGCCCTGAGATTCCGGGCCTCCCCGTCAAAACCGCTCTTTTTCTCGACAAAAACCCGCCTTATGGCTTCCATTCCGTGCTTCTCCCCCCGCCAAAGTGTAGCGGGAAGGCCGCCTTCCCACAAGCGGCGCTTCGCTAATAATTTAACCACAAAGGGCACAAAGGACACGAAGGAAGCAAGATGATTATGAAAGAACAAGAAAAAACCGCTGAAAGACGGGGTATGGAGGGTTATCCGCTAACCCTTCTTCCTCTACTTTTCCTCTACTTTTCCTTAGTTCCATAACGGAAAAGTTCCATAACGGAAAAGTGCTCTTCGTGCTCTCGTGGTTATAAATCTTTATTCGTATTTGTGGGTCAAGTTTATATCTACCCCCCGGTAGTCTTGCCCGCCAGAGGCGGGCTTGCGCAAGGGATAGGCGGGGTGCGTGCCCCGAAGGGGCTTGCAGCCACAGCGCGAAGCGCTGGGGCCGGAGCGATATCCTCCCCCGCGAACCCTCCCTCGCGCAAGCGAGTTCTTAGCGGGCTCTTCCCCGGATAGCCCGGTCCCCCTCCCCCGCCGACAGGCGGGTTCTTCGGAGCGCCGGGGATGCGCCCTTCTTATGCTTTCTCTTTGCGCTCTTGACCTGGAGCGGACTCCAGGGTCTATGCTGTTAGCATGGGAGGCGGCACGGATGACTATAGCCGAAGTTGGCAAGAAGTACGCCCTTTCGCAGGATACGCTCCGTTACTACGAGCGGATTGGTTTGATTCCCCGGGTAAATCGGACCAGGAGCGGCATCAGGGATTACACGGAGGAGGACTGCCGGTGGGTGGAGTTCGTGAAGTGTATGCGCGGCGCGGGGCTGCCCATCGAGGTTCTGAGCGAGTATCTGTCGCTGTTTGAGCAGGGCGACAAAACCATCGAGGCAAGAAGGGAACTGTTAATCGGGCAGCGGAAGCAGCTCCTCCTGCGCATGGAAGAAATGAAGCATACGCTGGAACGGCTCGATGTAAAGATAGCGATGTACGAGCAGGGCTGGTTCAAGGGGAAGGAAGCCGCCATGGAGCATCACGAGTACGCGGCGGAGCGC
>JAISQV010000178.1 GCA_031273985.1 Spirochaetaceae bacterium
CCAGGCGGCGCGGTTTACCCTCTGGGAGGACGCGGCGGGCGGGGCGGGGAACAAAACGACGGCAACGGAGCACCGTTTTTCCCGGTCCCGGTGGCGCCTGGAGTGCCCCGATCCCGGACCGGGGGCCGCGCCGGTACTGATCCGGGAAACCGTGACCGACGAAATCGAACGCTGCTCGGTGTGGGATGCCTTTACCCGGTTCCGCCTCTTTTCCTCCGACGACGGCACCGAGAACTACCGCTTCCTCTACTATCTTTTCAAATTCGCGGGTCTCCTCTGCGCCGCCGCCGCCTATGTTCCCTGCCCGGTGGTGGAGGGGAAGCGGCTCCGGGTGGTCTGGCTTGCCTTTGAGGGAATTCCCGCCGTCCGGGAAGCCCTGGATGGCCTTGCCCGTTATGAGGATCGGATGCTGGTCCTGGGTCAAGCGCCGAAAAAGCGGGGAAGGCCGGCCAAGACTAAGACGGCGGGGAAGACCGCAGCCCTGGAGAAGGCAAAAGCCCCGGGGAAGGCCGAAAAAACACCGGTTTACGCATCGGGCCGGAGTGTGGTGGACCTCATCCTCCAGGGGGTGTTAAACGAATGGGTCAAACGGAGCTATTTTTCCCAGGGCTCGGTCCGGAAACAGGGGGACGAACCTTTCCGGGCCCTGCTGGACCTTTTTTTCCAGGGGGACAGTATCGATGTCTCCTCCCCGGCCCTGGGGAGTCTTCCCCTGGCGATTTCCCACTGGCTTACGGTGCTCAGGCTGGATTTTTCCGCCCACCGTTACCGCTTTACCCTCAAGGCTTCCCCCCGGGGCGGCTTCGGCCTGTCCATGGAGCTCCTGCTCCAGGGGCCCGAGGGGACGGAGGCGGTGCCGCTGAAGGACGCGGCCAAGCGGACCGGGGGCATCGAGGCCCTCCGGGCGCCCACGGCCCTGTCCAACTACCTCCCGGAGCTGCGGGAGCTTTTCACCAAGCCCAGGGTTCCCCTGGCGGAGGACCGGCTGGTGTATTTCCTGGACAGCGCCGCGGACCTTATCTCCCGGCTGGGAATCCAGGTGGTGTTCCCCAAGAACCTCCACCGGGAACTCAAGCCCCGGCTGGTCCTCCGGGCGGAGGCGAAGAAGAGCGCCTCCCTGGTGCGTTACCTGGACCTGGGGAGCCTTTTGGACTGGCATTGGGAGGTGGCCATCGGGGACCAGGTCCTCAGCGCCGGGGAATTCGAGGCCCTGGCGGCCCAGAAGAAGGCCCTGGTGCGGTTCCGGGACCAGTTCGTCCGGCTGGACCCGGCGGAGCTTGCCCGGCTTTTCAAGCAGGTTCAAACCGCCGGGGCGCCCGGCGCCCAGGATTTCCTCAAGGCCTATTTTGCCGGGGACAGCCTCCTCAGCTTTGACGCCGAGGGGATCATCCGGCGGCTCTTTGACGAAAGGGACTACCCCGTACCGGAGGCCCTGGCGGCGGAACTGCGGCCCTACCAGAAGCGGGGCTACAACTGGGTCTGCTCCCTCCTGGCCGCCGGGTTCGGCTGCGTCCTGGCGGACGACATGGGGCTGGGCAAAACCGTGCAGTCCATCGCCGTATGCCTCCGCCTCAAGTCCGAGGGCCTTCTGCAGGGCCCCGGCCTGGTTATCGCCCCGGCCTCGCTGCTGGAAAACTGGGAGCGGGAACTGGCCCGCTTCGCCCCCTCCCTTACCGTGGGGCGTTACCACGGTGCGGGGCGGGACTTCAGGGCCGGCGCGGACCTGTTCCTCACCACCTACCAGACCGCGGTGCGGGACGCGGCGAAACTGGCGGAACGGGAATTCTCCCTCCTCATCGTGGACGAGGCCCACCTCCTCAAAAACGCCGAGACCCGGGGCTCCCGGACGGTGAAAAGCCTCCGCGCCCAATACCGCTTCGCCCTTTCGGGGACCCCGGTGGAGAACCGCCTGGAGGACCTCCGCTCCCTCTTCGACTTCGTCCTCCCCGGCTATCTGGGGACGGCGGCCCAGTTCAAGGAGCAGTACCGCTACCCCATCGAGGTGGAGCGCCGGAAGGACAAGGCCGGGGAGCTCAAGCGGATCACCGCCCCCTTCCTGCTCAGGCGGCTCAAGACCGACAAGAGCGTCGCCGGGGACCTGCCGGAGAAGATCAGCAAAAACGAGTACGCCCTGCTGGAGAAGGGCCAGGCCGCCCTCTACGAGGGCATCGTCGAGGGGGCCCTGGAAAAATCCGCCGAAACCGGGGACGGCGCCGGGCGCTCCGCCCTGATCCTGGGCCTGCTCACAAGCCTCAAGCAGGTCTGCGATCACCCCCGGGTCTACGACAAGGAGAGCCCCGCGGTTTCGGCCCTTTCCGGCAAGGCCCAACTGCTCACGCTGCTCCTGGAGGAGATCCTGGCCAACCGGGAAAAGGTGCTGGTCTTTAGCCAGTACGTGGAAACCCTGGAGTGTCTGCGGACCATCATCCGGGACGAGCTGGGGGAGGCCGCGCCGGTTTATTACGGGGGGCTAAGCCAGAAAAAACGGAATGAGGTGATCGACCTTTTCCAGACCGATCCCGCCTGCCGGATCCTCCTGGTGAGCCTCCGGGCGGGGGGCCTGGGGCTGAACCTTACCGCGGCCAGCCGGGTGATCCACTACGATCTCTGGTACAACCCCGCGGTGGAAAACCAGGCCACCGACCGGGCCTTCCGGATCGGCCAAAGGCGGAACGTCTTCGTCCACCGCTTCATCACCCGGAACAGCTTCGAGGAAAAGATCGACGCCATGCTGCAGAGCAAGCGGGA
>JAISQV010000245.1 GCA_031273985.1 Spirochaetaceae bacterium
GCCTTGGCCGTGGGAGAAGACGGGGCCAATGGTTCCAGCAATTCCCGCCCCCGGCGAATTTCCTCCGGGGGAATCCGGCTCCCCCGGTCAAGGTAAGCCAGCACCCGGTCGTGCTGGGCAATACCCGCCGCCAGGGCATCCTCCGCCGGCCCCCCGTACAGGCTCCACAGGCCGCCCATCAAACAGCACAACAACAATGTCCTTTTCATCCTTCACCTCCGTATATACTCACAAAGCTTTTAAGAAATTTTAACCACAAAGGAGCACAAAGGGACACGAAGGTTCTTGTTAGAAAGCTCATTCTTCCTTCCTTCTGCGCCTTTGGCGCCTTTGTGATTAAAAATTTTTCAAAATCGGTGATTTCCCGGTGTATAGAAGGTAAATCCTTGAATTTTTCATTTTCTTCCTTTGTGTCCTTCGTGCCCTTCGTGGTTTTTTATTCTTCATCTCAGAAACCCGCCGCTCCGGAGAAGATAAACCGTCCCCGGCCCTCGTGGGTCCAGCCGTAGGAAAAGCTGAACCACGCGAATAGGGGATTATCAAAGTGCAGACGCAAGCCCGCGCCAAAGGCGTCGGCCCAGGCGGCTTTATCAAACAGGCGCACCCCCTCGGCAAAGGCGAACAGGATAAGTTTCATGCGGACTATCCGCGCTATGGTCCGGTCCAGGGCGGTGTAACGCAGCTCCGTTGAACCGAGGGCATAGGCGCGGGTCATCAGGGTTTCCCGGTCTTCCCCGGAGCGAATCCCGCCGCCCTCATAGCCGTTCAGGGTAAGGCCCTCGTAGAGGTTAAATAAGGCAAAACCGGGCAGGCCCTCCGGCGCGCCGCCCCCCGCCCCCAGGAGGGACCATTCGAGACTAAGGCTGTCCGGCAATGGCAGGGGAATATGCAGGGCCGCCGCCACCAGGGCCTTGCCGCTCTGGTACTGGGGATACCAAAAGCCCCTGAGGTTGACATTCGCGGTTATGGGCCGGTTTCCCTTTGGCATGGGGAAGATGGGGTTATAAGATATAAAGGGGCCCGCTGAGAAAATCCACGCCGGCGCCCCCTCCTCCAGGGGAAAAACCGCGTCCGCTCCGAAGCCCCCCAGGAAGTCGGGCCCCCCGTAGAGCCCGGCGTTCAGGGCCCCCGCCAGGGGCCGGGCCGCTTCGGAAAGCTCAAGTGTTCCGGCGTCATGCGCAGCGCCGCCGGGGCCGTAGTAAAAGAGGCTTCCCCCAAAAAACAGGGGAAGGCCCCCCAGCCGGTGGTGGGCATAGGCCAGCCCGTTCCGGTTCCAGCCCCCGTAGCCCCGGACTTCCTGCCGGTCCCCCCCAAGGCCGGCCCGCCCGAACATGGCGTAGGCGTTTCCGCCGCCAAAGCGCATAAGAAAGCCCTCGGTAACTTCGATGATCACGGTCCGCTCCCCGGGGTTCCGCCGGGGGGGAACGGCGCTCACATTCACATTGTAAAAATACCCGCTTTCCTCCAGCCGGTAACGGGTCCGCGCTATTTCCCCCTCAAGTTTTGCCGGGGTATAGTCCCTTCCGGGGCGGAGGCCGGTCAAGGAGAGCACAATCCGTTCTTTCAGGGAGGAAACGCTTTCTTCCGGCCCGGTGATGCCCCCGGTTGTCCATTCGTACAGATCGCCGTTAATGATGATCCGCACCCTAATCAGCTTTACTGTTCCGCTTTCCGCCCCCTGCGCAGGGTCTTCCGCCGCCATGAGGCCCGGAGCGGCTTCCGCTTCCCCGGCGCAGGGGGCTCCTGCGCACAGAACGCCGCAGAGGATCACGGCCCCATAGACTTTCATTCCATTGACTCCCGGGGGACCGGCATCTCAGTCCCATGATATATTATGTTATCCATAGTACTATGTATAACATAATACAATTTTATAAATTATCCGTCAAGGTATTTTTTTTAGTCCTCAAGGTCAAACCAGGTTTTTATGTGATGTATCGCGATACCTATTGCGGGGTAATCAATATATGTCCTCAATAGGTTCAACTGCTCATACATATAAGCCCTGCCTTCCTCCCCGTAAGAAACGTGATCCCCCTCTTCGGAGTACAGTTCCGCGCCGAGCATGATGGGCTTGCCCAGGGCTTCGGCGGAGGCTATTTCATCCCTGGCTAACGCAAACATTTCCTCCGCCGTGTCGCGGTAGGACATGACGAACACCCGGTCCGCTTCCGCTATGAGGGCTTCATAAAGCGGGACCTCTTTGCCCCGGTAACTGACCCTGTCATCAAACCAGGAGGAAATATCAATATCCATCGGGCACTCCGCCGAAAGATCCGCGGAGAGCTCCATGATGAGAGCCAGGTAGTCTTCTAAAATTTCCCGGCGGCGTTCCCCGTATTCGGGATGCTGCTGGGGTTCAATGTCCAGGTGTACCCCCGCAAAGCGGCGGTTTTCCGGCGCCGAAGCCTGATAATCCTTAAAGTCCCGGAGGATACCCCATATCTCCCCAGGGTCTTCGATATAGGTATAATCCCCTTGCAGCCAAAACACGCTGATACCCCTGGCCCGCGCCTTTTCTATAAAGGCCCCCTCGGCCCCGCCCAGTCTGCCGGTGGACAGATAAATCTCATTAACACCGTTTTCCGCCGCAAAATTTAAATACCGGTCGTCCGAAATCAGCGAATCGTGCCACCACCAAACCCCGCATATGGGCAAATTGGATTCAAACTTCAGAGCTCCCGCGTCCTGGGGCCCGCACCCGTTTAACGCCGCCGCGCTTAGTAAAACAATCCACCAATTTCTCATAAGCTTCTTCATACCTGTCCTTCATTCCTCCGGCCCCGGAAGGGCGGGCGTTTCACTCTTGTCCCGCCTCAGGACAGAGCCGTATACCCCGTGTATCAGCGGCAGGGTAAAGACACCCATCGCGGGCATCCAGGACCAGAAGACGTGAAGAAAGGTATCCCCCCGTGAAAAAATAAAGTTTACCGCAAAGCAGGCCAGGGAAATAACGATCCAGGCGATCAGGGACCTTCTGAGCTGCGGAGCCGTATCAAGGGGGATCACCTCCGTCTCATGGGGATTGCGCCGCCAGTCAATAAACTTAAAAAGAAAGGGAATGCCATACCCGAGCCAGCCGGGGATCACCACGAACAGGGCGCTGGCGCCAAAACCCATCGAGGCAAACCAGAGGCCCGCCAGAAGCATATACGCCGTACCCCAGCAAAGGCCCGCCAGGTACGAGATCATCTGGGCCCGCTTCACCCGCACCCGCTTGCGCCGTCCGGTGATAATGTCAATGAGTTCGTCCAGATCACCCAGGGCGGCGACAGCCCTTTCAAAGGCCTGCCCCCCGTCCAGGCCCTGCGCCACATCATCGGTGATACGGTCAATGATATGGGCGGTCAATTCCTCCCGCTGTTCCGCAATCGCCGGGCTTTGTTTTACATCCCGGAACAGGCCCCGGATATAGTATTCCACCTCTTTCACGCTTCCTCTCCAATCAGCTTGTCCATAAGCTGCTTAATGCTCCGCCATTCCGCCAGGGTATGCTTAAACCAGGCTCTCCCGCTTTTCGTTATCCGGTAGTATTTTCGCCGCGCCCCCTGGCTTGCCCCGTCCCCCCAGTAGGAACTCACCTGCCCCCCCGCCGCAAGCCGCCGGAGCGCCGTGTACAGCGAAGGTTCCTTGAGCTCGTAGGCCCCGCCGGAGCGGCTCGCCACTTCCTTGCAAATCTCGTATCCGTAGCGGTCCCGCTCCGTAAGCAGCCGCAGGATGATGGCGTCGATGTGGTTCCTGATAATATCCCGGTCTATTGTGTTGTCCATAGTGCTATGTAAAACATAATACTGTCTCGGAGATTGTTCGTCAAGTTATTTTACGGTTTTCCCTGATTCGAAATTTGGGCGCATCCCCAGCGCTCCGCGCTGGGGACCGGGCTATCGCTCCAATCTTTTGCCTGCGGCAAAAGGATTTCCGCTCTATCCCTTGCGCTAAGATTCGCAAACCATGACCATTCCGGCCATGAACCAGCCGGGGGCATACATGAAGGGAAAAGAAGAATTTACACCAAGGCGTACAAAGGAGGCGAAGTATTGGCATTCCATCTCGATTTTCCTCCCTTTGTGTCCTTCGTGCCCTTCGTGGTTTTTTTCTTCTCTTCCCTTCTTCGCCTTCGTGCGCCTTGGTGGTTAAATTCGAGGCTTTCCCAAAACTTCAGTTTTGGGAAAGCTACCTTAGATTTATGAGGAAAAAGCGGACTTTAGGCCGCTTTTTCCAAAAGCCTGTCCCAAAACCGTGCGCTTTTAGCGCACAGTCAATTAGTTTTGGGACAGGCTCCTTCTTCATTATATTTGTTTATCTTCCCCGTTTTTACGGACACGCTCAGAAGAGGAGGATTCCGGCGGAGAGGGCCCAGTCCGGCGCGGGCCCGGAGGGGGCGGCCCTGAACATATTGGGCCGGGGCTTAACCTGCCCGGCGTCTCCGTCATCCCCGGCGGTCTCGTAGCAGGAGACCAGCGCATCGGGCCTGTGCTCCGCCAGCACATCGGCGGCGGCGTTCACGGCGATACGGTTCTGCTCGTTCCGGGAAAAGGCCCGGCAGGAAGGGCAGGAGCACCAGCGGTCCTCGGCGCCCCGGTCCGGCCAGAGGTGAAAGATCCTGACATCCCCGGGCCTGCTGAAGTAACGCTCCGCCCCGGCCCTGATCCCGGCGAGGGATTCGGGGCTGGTGGGGCAGAAGTTGTAAGCCCCCGCGCGCCCCTCCTCCATGCG
>JAISQV010000009.1 GCA_031273985.1 Spirochaetaceae bacterium
GGGCGCTTGGGCGCTTAATTCCTGCGCGGCAGCGGGAGGGGCTCAATGCGGGGCCTCTCCCGCGTAGGGCGGCCTCTTCCGCGCAAGGGATAGAGCGGAAATCCTTTTATGCCCGGTACGGGCATAAAAGATTGGAGCGATAGCCCGGTCCCCGGCCCGGAACGGGCCGGGGATGCGCCCCTATCTTCTCCTTCCTGATCCCCAAATCCCGCCGCTGAAAGCTTGCCGCCCGAAAGCTTCCTGTCTTGACAAATCGGGTCTAAAGGGTGGATTCTTACCTGATGTTAATGCGTGGCGGGTCGTTCAGGGCATTTGTGGAAAACCCGCTTTTTCTGTCTTGTACTTCGAGTTGGTTTCTGGCCCAGCTTACCAAAGCGATTATCGTTCTGTTCCGGGGAAAACGGAAAAGTTGGCGGGACGCGCTGGGCGCCGTGATGTGGCGTACCGGGGGTATGCCTTCCAGCCATTCGGCGCTGGTTTCCGCGCTGGCCACTTCGCTGGCCTACCGGGAGGGCATAGGTTCCGATTTATTTTTGGTGGTGTTTTTTCTTGCCCTTATGACGATGCGGGACGCTCTGGGGGTGCGCCGCTCTACGGGGCTCCAGGCGCGGGCCCTTAATTCGTTGGGTAAGGACCTTTCGGAATTGTCCAATCGTGAATATCATCCGGTCAAGGAAGTGCACGGACATTCGCCCATGGAGGTGGTTACCGGGGCTCTTTTGGGTATCATTATCGCTTCCGCGGTAACTTTTCTTTAGGAATCCGGTGCGGGCTTTCATATATCGCGGCATTTCGGGCGTCGCGGCGGGCGCGGCGGTTCTTCTGCTGGCCGCCCTCTGTATGGCCGCCGCGTTCTTCGATGTTTCCCGCGGGAGTTTCGGCGGGGGAGGGGGCTACGCGGTCCTTGCTTTCGACGAGCCCCCCGGCGGCGGCCTGGACGACCGGGGCATAGGGGAGCGGCTCCGGGCCGCCGGTATCGAGGGCTTCATTTCCGAATCGACCCAGTACGTGCTGCTCGATGATTTTGGGGGGCTGAAGCGCATAGCCCTGGACCGTTACGATGTTGAGGGGGCCGAATCTTTCGATCCCCGGAATGACGGTTACGCGGAGCGGCTTCGCTCCGTCTTTGTCCGGGACGGGAAACGGCGTTTCTTCATAGCCCTCGACGGGGGATGGGGCCCCGGGGGGCTGGAGCGGCGTCTGGACCGGGCGCTGGATATACCTTACCGGCTGGACCGGTTGGGGGGCGCGCCTTCGCTCCGGGGGCGGCTTCTGCTGGGGGCCTTCGCCCTGGCGGGGACCCTGCTTTGTGTTGCCGGAGGCCGGGGCCTTGACCGGCGGCTTTTTCGCCGGGGGAGGCGCCCGCGGGTGGAAACGCTGGCCCTGCTGGCGCTGCTGCCCTGTCTGGGTGCCCTGGCCCCCTCCGGGAGCGGCGGCTTCGCCCTGGGCGGGGTGCTGCTGGCCTTCCACAGCTGTTTTTTACCGCCCCTGCGGGAATTTTTTGCCCGCCTCGCCCCGGAGGGCCCCGTTACCGGGGGCAATGCTGCCGGGAGCGCCCTTTCCGGGAGGCTGCCCGGCCTGCACCGGGGCCTGTGGGGGGCCCTGAAACGCCGGGGGCTCTACCGGGGGCACTGTGTGGCGGCGGCGCTGCTCTTTGCACTGGCCGTGTTTCTCGTGACCTTCGTGAGCCCCCTGCCGGGTCTTCTGGCCCTGGCCTCCTCGCTGGCGGTTCCCGCCCTGCTGCTCCGCGCCGGGGCCCGGCGGGCTTCTCCGGGAGGGCGCGCCCGCTTTATCCCCCTGCCCATTCTGGCTCCCGCCGGCCCTCCCCCCAGGACCCTGATCCCCTGGGCCCTGGCGGCCCTGGCGGCGCTGCTGATTCCGGGGCTGGGGCCTGCGGGGGCCTCCTTCGACACGGGGGATATTCCGGGGCCCGAAGCCTGGGAGCGCCACGCCGCCTTCCAGAGTTCCTTTTCCACCACGCCCCTGGACAGGTCCGGGGAAGCGCCGCCCTACCTGAACTATGCTCTCGACAGGGAGGGGCTGATCAGAGCGGCGGGGGCGCCGGAGGAGACGGTGGCGGCGGGGGAGGGCCCGGCGCTGCTTGAGTTGGCGGCCTTTCTCGAAGGGCAGCCCGTTTCGCGGCGGGGCGGGGCGGCGCCGGCGCTGATTCTGCTGGCCCTAAGCCTGCCGGGTCTCTTTGCCCGCCGCAGTCCGCCGGGGAAGGGGAGGGGGCTTCCGGGCTACGGTCTCAAGAGGAACAAGCAGTTTGCGGCATAAATTTTTTAAGCCGGATTTTCCAAAACTGAAGTTTTTGGTATGCTCTAGCATAGGGTGTCTTATCGTATGAAGGTCTATACATTTCCCCGGGGCGGCATTTCCTTTGAGGACCCCACCGCCCCGGCGGGGAATTCCGCGGAAATCGCTTTTTTGCCGGGGCTCTCGGTGATTCCCCTGACCCAGTATCCCGGAGGCCGGGCCGTGCCCACCGTGGGGGTGGGGGACCGGGTACGGGAGGGTATGCTCATAGGCCGGGCGGGAAGGGGCTCGGCGAATGTGCACGCCACCGTGCCGGGCAAGGTGATTCGCCTGGTCTCCTGGGCGGGGGCCGGGGCGCTGGTCAACGAGGCCCTGGTGATCCGCATGGAAGGCTCTTTTGAGCTGCTCGGGAAACGGGAGATCCGCTACCCCTTGAAGGATCTTTCCCCCTTCGAGCTGCGGCGCCTCATTTCCGATTACGGTATCGTGGAGATGGAGGGGGAGGGGAAGCCCGTGGCGGAGTTGCTGCTGAATCAATTGAAACTCAAGGGCGATTCCACCCTGGTGGTCCGCTGTGTTTTTGACGATCCCTGGCTTGCCGCGGACATGACGCTCTGCCGGAAGCGGCTCGGCGATGTGGTGGAGGGGGCTCTTATCGCGGCGCGGGCGGGAGGGATAAAGCGCCTGCTCTTCGCCGTGTCCCGGGGGGAAAAGGAGCTGGGGGCGGAACTCCTTGCCGAGGCCGAGCGGGCCGACTTTCCCGCGTCCTTGGTGCTGGTGGGGGGGCGCTACCCCCAGCGGAACCGGCGGGAACTGGAACTGGTGCTGCGGAACTACGAAAAGCGGGAAGGGGTCTTCCTGGGGAGCCTCCTGATCCTGGGGCCCGCGACTCTGGCGGCGATTCGCGATGCCGTGGCGCTCCGCAGGCCCATTCTGGACCGCTATGTCGCCGTGGGGGGCTCCGCGGTGAAAAACCCCCAGGTTATGCGGGTGCGCCTGGGAACCCGCATAGGGGAACTCTTTGCCGAGTGCGGCGGTTTTGTCGACAGGCCCGCCCGGATCGCCACGGGCTCCCCCTTCCTGGGCCGTCCGGTGGCGGACCTGGACGAGCCGGTTACCAAGACGAGCTACGCCGTTTTTGCCATGCTGGAACGGCCCGCCGTTTCCGCTCCCGGCGGCGCCTGTATCTCCTGCGGGGAATGCCGGGCGGTCTGTCCCGTGGGCTTCGATCCCGAGGAGCTCTACAAGCAGGTCCGCGGGGGGGAGGGGCTCTTCGCCGCCGGGGAGTCCGGCATATGTCACGGCTGCGGCTGCTGCGAGCTAGTCTGCCCCTCGCATCTCCCCCTGAGTGAGACCCTGACGGGTCTCAGCGGGAGGGTCAATTGACGGCGCTCCCGGTCCGGGAAGAGCGGATCTTCAGGCGGCCCCAGGTGAACCTTTCCTGTCCTACCCCCGCCCGGATGTGGCTGGTGAGTCTCAGCGCCGCCCTGGGCATAGTCCAGTCCGCGGCCTCGGACTCCTTCGCCTCCCTGGAGACGGCCCTGGCCGCCGTTACGGCGGCGCTGATCACTGAGTACGCCGCCTGCCGGGTCCTCAAGACCAGGGCCACCCTGGGGGACGGCAGCGCCGTGGCCTCCGCCCTGATTCTGACGCTCCTCCTCCCCAGCCGCCTTTCGCCCCTTCTTACGGCGCTGGGCGCTGTCTTTGCCATGGCCGTGGTGAAGCACAGTTTTGGCGGCCTGGGGGCCAACTGGCTTAACCCGGCGCTGGGGGGCTGGCTCTTTGTCCGGGTGTCCTGGCCCGCGCACTTTGCCCGGGCCCTGGAGGGGCCCTTTGAGGGAAGCCTGGAGCCGCTTGGCCGCATCGGCGCCCCCGTCCTCGCCTTCCTCAATGCGTATGTCTTCGCCCCCTTTCATGCGGAACTTCCGGCGGAATACGCCGCCTGGTTTTTCCATTCCGGTCCGGGGATCATCGCCGACCGGGGACTCTTTGCCCTGCTCCTGGGAACGATCCTCATCGCCGCCTTCCGGGCCAGCCGTGTCTGGATTCCCGCTGTGTTCATCGGGGTCTACGCCGCGCTGATCCGTATGGCGGCGGTCCTGCCCGAGGCGGGCGGCGGCGGGGATATGCTTGCCGGCCTTCTTTCCGGCGGAACCGTGGCGGCGGCCTTTCTGCTCTCCGCTGACCCCGCCACGGGGGCCAAATCCGCCGCCGGAGCCGCGCTGGGGGCGGCGCTTTCCGCGGTCTTTGCCTTTATCTTCCGGTACTACGGGGGCGAACCGCTGGGGGCGATCTTCGGCGTACTGCTGGTCAACACCCTTTACCCCCTGATCCGCATGGGCGAAGGCCGCTGGTTCTTCCTTTCCGGGGGGCCTGTATGAGCCTGAGGGAACGTGTGCGGAATCTCCCGCTCCCCGTGCGGGAATGGGCCGTCTTTGCCGCATGGGCGGGAGGCATCCTTTTGGCGGGGATCCTCGCGTGGGCGCTGACCGCCCCGCTGCGGAGCCGCGTGCTGCTGGGACAGGTGAACCGCTCCCTTGCCCGGCAGGAGAGCGCCTTCCGCCTGGAGGCCCCCCTTGCCGTTTGGGGCAGGCCGGGCCGCGCCTCCCAGGCGGGCTTCTGGTTCAGCCTTGCCGGCTCCGGGAAGTCCGCCGTGGTGTTTCCCCTCATGCTGGGGAGCCGGAGCGTTACCGTGCTGGGGATACTCGATGAATCCGGCGGCGCTGCGGAGATCATCCCCCTGAGCGCCCATGCGCTGGGCCAGTTCGCCGACATCCCTCCGGGCCTCCTGGACCTCTACCGGCGGCGCATGGAGGCAAGCTCTGAAATCCGCCCCCCCGCGGAAGCGGAGGCAGGCAATGATTAACCGTTTTTCCCGGCTCTTCTGGGGCCCCGTCTCTCCCCTCTCCACCTTTGCCGGAGCAGGGCTGCTCATCATGGCCTCCTCGCGTACCGCCTATGCGCTGGTAACGCTGGGCGCCCTGCTGTGGGTCTACACGCTGACCGCCGCCCTGATCGGCTTTGCCGGAAAATTCCTGCCCCGGCGGGGCCGGCCCCTGGTGATCATCGCCTTCAGCTCCCTGTCGGGGGGGCTCTATCTGCTGATCCTCCAGCTCCTCAACCCCTTCCTCGCGTTGGAAACGTCGCTCTACATCCTTTTTGTCCCCCTCTGCTGCCACATCTCCGCCCTGCCGGAACGGATAGCCGCATTGGACGGGAGGGAGGCTCTCCTGGAGGCGCTGCTGGAAGGCCTGCTCTACGGGGCGCTGCTCACCGGCCTTTCCCTGCTCAGGGAATTTCTGGGGCTGGGCGTCCTGAGCCTCCCCGGCGGGGCCGGCGGTATCGTGGAATTTTTCCGGGGCCGGGAATTCTCCCTGATCCCCATACGCTTCCTCAACGATTCCGCGGGGGCCTTCCTGCTCCTGGGCTACGGCGCCGCCCTGTTTAAGCGCCTCAAGACCAGGCGGGAGTCCGCTGAGGCGGCCGTCGAAGCGGTCGCCAAAACTGCCGCCGAAGAGACCCTCCGGGGCTCCCTCCCCGAGGGTTCCGTCATCATCGCCGGACCGCCCCCGGAAAGCCTGTGGCCGGAGACGCCGCCCCCGGAGCATAACGCGCCGGAAGCGCCGGAAAGTCCGCCCCCGGAGGAAACCCGTGAGTAACGCCGTCCTGGCCCTCTGCGCCGGCCTTTCCCTCAATATTCTGCTGCAGTGGGGCGTAGGCATAGAACAGTACGAGCATGAGGCGGAACTGCGGCCCGAATCGCTTCTTTTTCAGGGCGCCGCCCAATTTTTCACGGCCCTGCTCCTCTGGTGCCTTTTTTCCTATGTGTTTTCCCCCCTTTCCGCGGGCTTTTTCCAGAATTTTCTGATCCTTCCCCTGATTTTTGCCGTTAAAAAGGGGCTGGAATACCTTTCGCGGCATTTCTTTTCGGGCGCTTCCCCCGGAAACGGGCCTCTTGCGCTCTCCAACGCCTGCATGGGCCTGAGTTTTTTCAGCCTGACCCTCACGCTGCGCCTGGCCGCCTCCTTCCTGCAGGCCCTGGTCCTGGCCCTGGCCTTTTCTCTGGGCAGTATGCTGGCCCTCCTGATCCTGAGCGCCATAGGCCGTAGAAGCGCCCTGGAGCAGGCCCCGGCCTTCCTCCGGGGCGCCCCGCTGACGCTCATTGCCATGGGCCTTCTCTCCCTGATCTTCACCGTCCTGGGCGCCCTCTTCCTGCGCATCCCCGCGTGAGCCCGGTCACGGAATCAGCGCGGACCGGGGATGGGCCAGGGAGAGAAGACGGGGCGTTGCGGGGCAGAGCCCCGCACGGGGGTAGCGGAGAAGCGTTTGCGGCTTTGCCGCAACCCTTCGGCGCGCAGGGGGCTCGGCCCCCTCCTCCCTTCTTCTTCTTTTCATGCGGGGCAAAGCGGGTTATACTGCGTGTATGGTCGTCTCCATGCTGCAGGTGCTGTTTGAGATTCCCGATGTGGAGAGTATCAAGGACAAGAGGCGGATCATCCGGTCCATAAAGGACAGGCTTCTCCGGCGGTTTCATATGAGCGCCGCCGAGGTTGACTTGCAGGATTCGCTCCGCTTCGCCCAGATAGGCGGGGCCCTGGTGTCCAATTCGAAGGTTTTTGGGGAAACGGTGTTGAACAAGGCTTTCAAGATGATCGAGGACGATATGCCCGTCAGGATTCAGGATATGCGCATCCATTCGGAGGAATTCTAGTGATGAAAAAACCGCATCCCGCGTTTCTGACGGCGCTAACGCTGCAGGTGATTCTTCTTTCTTCCTGTTTCGATCTTTATGCGGAGATTACCCTGCGGAAGGACGGGAGCGGTACGGCGCTGCTGGAATACGCCATGCCCGGTGAGTTTGAGGCTCTGGGGAAGCAGGACGGGAACAGCCGCTGGCTTCCCCTCCCCGTGGGGGCCGCCGATTTTGAGCGGACCTGCGCCAGGGTGGAGGGGCTGCGCCTGAGGTCCGCGGAAACCCGGGCCAGGGGGGAGGATGTGGTGAGCCGGGTGCGCCTTGATTTTGACCGCCTCCCGGCGCTCCTGGCCTTCCTGGAGGGTTTTTCGGAACTTTCATTTTCCGAATCCGGTGAGGGGGGAACTTTGATCTTCTCCCTGTCGGGGGATGTCGGGAGCACCGGCGCCGGGGCGGAGCTTGTTTCCCTGGTGGAGGAGTTATCCCGGAACCGTTCCGTGGAACTGAAGTTTAACCTCCCCGCCCAGGCGGGCCTGCTTCTTCTGGACGGCGGGGGAAGAGCGGTAGTAACGCCCCCCGGCTGGACCCTGAGCGGCGGGGCCCCGGCGCATTTCAGGGCCCCCCTGGGGGAACTCCTCACCCGCGAGGGGGACTTGAACCTCGAGCTAAGCTGGCCGGCGGATTAGTACACGGCCATGCTTGGGCCGCAGCAACAGGTCAGAACCACGAAGATACCACGAATTACCTGGCCCTTCGCATAAATTACCCCAAAACGCGCATTTTTTTCCGTCCGATTAAAGCAAAACCGGCTCCTCGACACCATAATAGGCGGAGGTTTTTATGCCGAAAGAACTGCTCTCGCCTTTGACGGACGAGGTCTTCAA